>JANYDR010000606.1 GCA_025363495.1 Cyclobacteriaceae bacterium
CTCTACTGGTATAGTTAAGACTTATCCTAAAAACATTCTTCCTGACGATCAGAGAAACCTGATTCTTACCCCATTGATGCGCATCATTATTGATCAGAAAAAATCAGTAAGCGAAGTAACTAAAATGCTTGGATCTGTTGAGCAGACTGGATCAATTCCAGCAATTCTTGCCGATCTCAAAAGTCTTGAATCGAGCTACGCTGCACTGAATATTGTAGAGCAAATCAAAAATAATAAGGCAAATCTGGCCCTCACTGATAAGAACCTGGCAGAAATTACCAAGATCACTGAGAAACTCAGATCCGATATCGTTCAATAAGATTTTATAACAGAAAAAAAGGGATTGGTTAATAAACCAATCCCTTTTTTGTTTCCCGTCTTTCTTTCTACGTGTATATTTAGAATCTAATCCTTCCCCTATGAGCGAACCCGTCCTAAAATCCATCCTTCGCCTGTTTGGCATTGTAGCAAAAGAAGATCAGGTAACCCAACAGGAACGGGATTATGTGCTCGCATTCCTGAATGATCATCTTGGCCGGAAAGCAGTGATGGAAAAGATCGCATTCTTCGACGAATTTGTCAAAGACCTCCCTCCTGATCAGGAAAAAAATATTGTAGAGTTATGTCAGGAAATTAATTCCGAAGTCACGCAAAAACAAAAAGCAATTATTCTACTCGAACTAATGAGTGTAATCCTTGCTGACGGAATCATCTCTGAGAAAGAAAGCTTATATGCAAAAATGATTGGCTCAGCATTAAATGTCAGTGAAGCTGACATTGACTTGATGACCCACTATATTCTAGGCACCGACCGCAGTACGTTTGACTCTGAAAAGATCCTGATCATTGATTCGATTCAGGAGAAACCCGGACGATGCAAGCACATCTATCGGGAAAAATTAGATGGAACAATCGCAATTCTACACCTAGTCTGCGGAGATCTTTATTTCTTCAAATTTTCAGGTAAAGGAGATATTTATCTTAACGGCATTCCTCAAAAATCTTCCAACATTAACCCACTCGCCCATGGAAGCAGTATGCGTTGGGAAGGTGCTGACCCGGTTTATTTCGGGGAGGCATTGAGTCAATTCAAACAACTTAACACCGGCGCAAGAACAACGTTTGAAGCAAAGAATATCTTTTATCAATTCAAAAACGGGAAGCTTGGACTTCGTGAAATCAATATTTCAGAAGAGTCCGGAAACCTAATTGCGTTAATGGGTGCAAGCGGTGCCGGAAAATCCACCTTGCTTCAGGTACTAAATGGATCAGAGAAGCCGTCTGATGGTCAGGTATTGATCAATGGAATAGACATCCATCGCAATCCTAAAAAAGTAGAGGGTGTATTCGGATTTGTTCCGCAGGATGATCTTCTCGTTGAGGACCTTACAGTTTATCAAAATCTTTATTTCTCTGCCAAACTATGCTTTAATCATTTAACAGAAAAAGAAGTTGATGATCTTGTAAACAAGACCCTCAGCGATCTCGGACTTAGTGAGACAAGGGATTTGACCGTCGGCTCACCCCTGCGCAAAACTATCAGTGGTGGACAACGTAAACGTCTTAATATAGGATTGGAACTTCTGCGGGAGCCATCGGTACTTTTCGTAGACGAGCCAACTTCGGGCCTCTCGTCACGTGACTCTGAAAATATTATCGATTTATTAAAAGAGCTCGCACTTAAAGGCAAACTTGTATTTGCAGTCATTCACCAGCCTAGTTCGGATATCTTCAAAATGTTTGATCGCCTGGTTATTCTTGACACAGGTGGATTCCAGATTTACTACGGCAACCCGGTTGATGCTGTTACTTACTTCAAACAGAATATTAATCTCGTCAACAGCGATCAGGGTGAATGTCCTGAGTGTGGTAATGTAAATCCTGAACAAATTTTCAATATCATCGAAACAAAAGTCATCGATGAATATGGAAATTTTACAAACGAACGAAAAATAGTACCCGAACAATGGAATCTTCTTTTCAAAGGCAAGATTAAAGTGTTGCCATTCTATCCTTCAGCAGAACCACCGCACTCAACATTACACCTGCCCGGATGGATCAAGCAAATGAGGTTGTTTGGATTGCGTGATCTTTTATCCAAACTTAGCAATAAGCAATATCTTGCTATTAACTTACTGGAAGCGCCGCTGCTGGCGTTCATACTGGCTTTTATCACACGTTATTACAACTCAGATGATCCGTATCGTTCCGGTTATGTATTCTTAAAAAACCTTAACCTCCCTGCGTATCTTTTCATGAGCGTAATAGTTGCTCTATTCATGGGGCTTACGGTGAGTGCAGAGGAAATAATCCGTGATCAGAAAATTCTGAAACGGGAAGCCTTTCTTCACTTAAGCAGGAGCAGCTATCTCGTGTCCAAATTGGGAATACTGTTCATGATATCAGCAATCCAGACATTTTTGTTTGTAATAGTGGGTAACTCTATTCTTGAAATCAATGGAATGCTGTTTATCCATTGGGGAATACTTTTCACCGTTTCCTGTTTTGCAAATATGCTGGGGCTGAATATTTCTTCCGCCTTTAATTCAGCTGTAACAATCTATATCCTCATCCCTATTTTACTGATACCTCAATTGATCCTGAGTGGCGTGGTAGTGAAATTTGATAAGCTCAACCCCCTTATCGGGAATTCGGAAACAGTGCCCTTTGTCGGTGACATGATGACCTCGAGATGGGCATTTGAAGCATCCATGGTGGCTCAGTTCAAAGACAATCGATACGAGCGTGAGTTCTATGAGCAGGATAAAATAATAGCGGATGCAGATTATAAGCGGATTTATTTCATTCCAACGCTGGAGTCAAAATTGGATTTCGTTAACCTGAATTATTCTAAAATAGAGGCAGACTCAAAGGAACTAGATTCCAATTTGAAATTGATTCAAAGCGAAATTGAAAAAGAATTAAGTACTATTGGACGTGAGCACTTTGTTGAGGTGGCTCTTTTAAAACGTACCACATTTGACACCACTGTCTACGCTAAAACAAAAAGATTCTTTCTAACTCTAAAACAGTACTACTCAAACAGATCAATCACCGCTAATAAGGCGAAGGAAAAAAAATCTGCAGAACTACTGTCTGCTCTAGGAAACCAGAAGAAACTTGATGCATATCGTGAATCCTATCAAAATGAGGCGATTGGTATGTTAGTGAAGAACCAGGATGAATCAGTTCGGATTATTGAATCTAACGGTCAATTAATCCAGAAAATTTATCCCATCTATAAAGACCCCGATCCGGACCACCTGATAGACTTTGATGCACAGTTCTACATGGCGAACAAACATTTTCTTAAAGCCTCAATTGATACTTTATATTTTAACCTTAGTGTTATCTGGTCGATGTCAATCATCCTCTACCTGACGTTATACTATAATGTTTTGAGAAAAATAATCGATGGGTTTGGCAACCTGTCGTTCAAACGGTAAACAACTATGTTCTTTTTCTTATCGAAAACACTGAGTTATTTACTGAAGCCATTAGGAATTATCGTCGGATGTCTTTTGTTATCATGGTTTTTGAAGAATCAACGCTGGAAAAAAAGGTTATTCATTACCGCCATTGTTTTGCTTCTATTCTTTTCCAATGATTTCATCGTCAATGAACTAATGCGGTCGTGGGAAATTAGCGTTACTCCATTCACCGAAATAAAAAAGAAGTACGAATACGGAATACTACTCTGCGGAGTTGCTAAAATAGATGTTGGTCCATCCGATAGGGTATACATTGGTTCTGCTGCCGACAGAGTCAATCACACCTTACAGCTATATAAATTGGGCTATATCAAAAAAGTTGTAATCTCAGGAGGTAGTGGTCGCCTGATCGAAACAGATGAAAGTGAACGGGAGGCGGATCAACTATCTTCTCTCCTGCAACTTATGGGCATTCCAGTAGAAGATATCGTGATCGAGAACCAGTCAAGAAATACGCACGAATCTTCCGTTGACGTTAAGAAAATAATAAGCGCAATCACGACTCCTGACCAGTGCCTCCTTATCACCTCCGCGTTTCACATGCGCAGGTCTGTTGCCTGCTTTAAAAAAGTTGGATGGCCAATGGACCACTTCAGCGCCGATGTACTAAGTCACAACAGAAACTTCTATTTTGACACTCTTTTTATTCCAAAAATTGAAGCTATAAATTCATGGAGCATATTGCTGCGCGAATGGACCGGATACATTACGTATTGGATGATGGGTTACATCTGATGCAACTCAGGAATTATAAACAAATTTATAGTACCAGTATTGCACCGGAGTTGTATAAATTATTATAAAAAGGAATACAAGACTAACCAACAAAAATTCAGGATTTCCTAACACGTAACTAAAAAGCGAACATACCAACACCAATCTGGAAATCTCCAGGTAGTGAATCCATCTCTGCTGTTCCAGCATTGCCCCGCAGTTGACGAGCGTAATCAGAATAAAGAAGATCACAAAACTTTTCTCATAGGCATCGTAATATGGAAAGAGAAGAGTAAAGAAAAATAAGAGTACCAGTGAAATCACTAACTGAAAATTCATATAAGCCTTAAACCTGAAGGTGGAATTGACTTTTGTTTTCGGCAAAAGAAATCTCTTCTCCAGATCTGTCCTGATTGATTGATCAATATCTTCAGGTCTGCCAAGGAAAATCTTAATTCCTGACCATAGACCACCGCTCCTTCTTGCTGCTTCCAGCAATTCCAGATAATAATGGAAATGTTGCCAGAGAAAGCTGCGACTCTTGAGCGGGTGCGTCAATCCAAAGACAGGCTTTTCCTCCTCTTTTTGAAAAGTACCAAATAGTTT
>JANYDR010000608.1 GCA_025363495.1 Cyclobacteriaceae bacterium
ATGAAGGTTGAGTATTCAGGATTTAAAGAAGACATTTTAAAGAAACTTGAGATCGGAAATGTAAGTCTTCCATTGAACAACAGTCTGATTCAAGGCGCGCAAAATCTTTTTGGTTTGAAAGCCCAGCTTCAGTTTGGAAAACTTTTTGTTACATCCATCGCGACGACCCAGCGGGGAAAGCAATCAACTATCAATGTTGCAGGAAGTACCAATGGAGCTTCACAGGGAAGGCCGTTTGAAATTGTCGCATCGAACTATGATGAGAACCGTCACTTCTTTCTTAGCCAGTTCTTTCGCAACAACTTTGAAAAATGGTTAGGTACACTTCCTCAAATTACATCCGGTATAAATGTCACACGCGTAGAAGTTTATCTCCTTAATCGCCAGAATGACACTCAGACTCTCCGGGATGTGGTTGGGTTTATGGATATGGCTGAAGATGATGGTACCGTGTATCGTCAAAATTATTATGGGGGTTTGCACCCTGCGGGATCACCTGCGGCAAATGCCAATAATGATCTGTTTGGCAAACTGCAGGCCCTGGCTGACAAAAGCTCAGATAATATTAATACTCAGTTGGAAACACTCTATCCAGGTGGTTATGTAAACGGAACCGATTTTGAAAAAATTACAAGCTCGCGAAAACTGGCGCTTACAGAATTTACCTACCACAAGGAACTAGGTTATGTCACACTTCAGCGAAAGCTGCAAAACGATGAAGCAATTGCTGTGGCGTATGAATATACTTATAACGGGCAGGCCTATAAAGTTGGAGAGCTTACCGAAGACTATTCCAACCGTGGTGAAAAAGATGTTGTCTTTCTCAAGCTACTTCGTCCTCGCAAAATCGCAGTAAAAGATGAGTCTGGAAAAATCCTTCCCACGTGGAACCTGATGATGAAAAACATCTACAATCTAAGTGTTACTCAGCTTCAAAAAGACGGGTTCCAGCTTAGGGTAATTTATCGCGATGACCGTACAGGTATTGACAATCCTCAGCTTCAGGATGGAGATGTGGCTCGAACGGTTCAATTGATCCAGGCGCTTGGTCTCGATCGCTTAAATCCATATAATGATCCTCAGCCCGATGGAAACTTTGACTACGTAGAAAATATCACCGTTAACTCCAGTACCGGGCTAATCATTTTTCCCTACCTCGAACCATTTAATAAAGGACTCAGGAATCTTTTTGCGAGAGAAACAAATCCGGACACGAAGCAATTTTTAATTCAAAAGTATGTGTATGACACACTGTATCATACAACAAAAGCAGAAGCTGAACTGGTAGCGACCAAAAATAAATTTTATATAAATGGATCATTTAAGGCGGGAGCAGGAAAAGACATTATCATTCAGGGATTTAACATTTCACCAGGGTCAGTAAAAGTATTTGCCGGGGGGGCTCCTTTACGGGAGGGAACAGACTATCAGGTCGATTATACATTTGGTAAAGTCACCATTCTGAATGAAGGTATTCTTAGTTCGGGGAAAGATATCAGCATAACGTATGAGCAGCAGGACCCCTTTGCATTTCAAACGCGTTCCCTTTTGGGGACGCGTTTTGATTATAAACTAAGTGATGATATTAACATCGGTTCAACTTTCCTTTACTATAATGAACGACCTCTTATTTCCCGTAACCTGATTGGAACGGAGCCAGCGAGAAATATCGAATATGGACTTGACCTGAACATGAAAAAGAATTCACGCTTCCTCACCAAGATGGTGGATGCGCTGCCCTTTCTGCAAACCAAAGAACCTTCCTCTTTTACATTAAATGCTGAATACGCCCAATTGCTGCCTGGAACCTCTAATATTGTGCAGGGCGATGGAACATCTTTTATTGACGATTTTGAAAACACTGCTACACCTTATAGTTTGCTCAATCCTGTAGCATGGAAGCATGCTGTTGTCCCGCAAACCGTTAATAACCAATTTGATCTAAGTGCTGGAGTCACCGATGATATAAGAGCTGGATTCAGAAGGGCAAAGATGGCATGGTACCAAATCGACAATCTATTTTACCGTCAGGGAAGCACTTATAAGCCACAAAACATCAGTGATACGGATATCCAGAACCATTACGTTCGCCCGGTATCTCCACAGGAAATTTTTCCCTTTAAAGATCCTTATGTAGGAAATTTTTATGAACAGATTTTTGACGTATCCTATTTTCCTTCTGAGCGAGGGCCCTATAATTATAATCCTGATTTAAATGCGGACGGTACACTTAAAAATCCTGCACTTAACTGGGCGGGTATTACCACCGCTATTCGCACAGAAGTTGACTTCGATAAAGCCAACGTTGAATATGTGGAGTTTTGGCTCATGGATCCTTTTATTAATAATCCGAATGGTAAAGTTAACGACGGGATAAGCGGGGTTTCCAATACCACCGGCGGAAAATTGATTTTTCATTTGGGGAGTATCTCGGAAGATCTGATGAAGGACGGTAAGCATGCATTTGAGAATGGCTTGCCAACAACTGGAGTCAGTATTCCCAGCATGGATCCTGCTGTAGTTGAAAATGAATGGGGTGTTGTTACTAATCAGCAGTATTTGAATAATGCATTCAATACAGATCCTGCTTCGCGGGCAAATCAGGATGTGGGACTTGATGGTTTGCCAGATGCGAAAGAAGCTTTGAAATTTCAAAACTTTGTTGCTTCTCACCCAAATGTAAAGGCCGACCCATCCGCTGACAACTTTAAATATTTCCTTGGCCCGGAACAAGATGCTGTTCAGGCAACTCTTTTAGCGCGCTATAAAAGTATTAATGGAATGGAGAATAATTCTCCTATCCTTACTGGTAATGAACCGTTCGCCTCATCAGGATCCACTATTCCGGAAAATGAAGATCTTAATCAGGACAACACGCTCAGCGACCTTGAGGAATATTACATTTTTAATATGGACCTCAAACCAGGTCAGTTGGACGTAGGTAAAAAATACATTGTAGATAAGATCACTCCAAAAGACAAATCCGATGTCACCTGGTATCTGGTCCGCATTCCAATCCGGCAGTTTGATGATAAGGTTGGAGATATCAATGGTTTCAAATCCATTCGTTATGCGCGTATGATATTAACCGGCTTTACACAGCCGGTGGTCTTACGTTTTGCAAGCTTTCGATCTGTAGGAAACAGATGGAGACGTTATGAGTCCACACTCGATCAATCACAACTCAGTGAAAAGCTTGAGCCTAACCTGGATAATTTTTCTGTTTCCGTAGTGAATGTGGAAGAGAACGGCCAGGGAAGTGCCGGGAAACCTTCTTACGTTCCTCCAATTGCGCGTGACAGAGATGTTACCTCCACCATTCAACGAAGATTGAATGAGCAGTCGGTACAAATGTGCGTGACAAGCTTGCAAGATGGTGACGGTCGCGCGATCTATAAAAATGTGAGTTTTGATTTTTTTAATTACGGCCGACTAAAAATGTTCTTGTCCGCCCACGGCCCTGCTGGAAACAAATTAAAAGCCGGTCAATTAAAAGCTTTTCTCCGGCTGGGAACAGACTTTGATCAGAATTATTATGAGGTAGAGCTTCCGCTTACTCCAACTGCAAATGGAGCTACCCTTGGTGTAGATGACGTTTGGCCGCTGGCAAACTATATTGATCTTGATCTGAATGAGCTGTATGCGCTAAAGGCCGCGCGAGATCGTGCAGCGTTTTCATTGGGTGAATTATATCCTCGTGAAGGTGCAAAGCTCGTTGGCGATGGGCGACAAGGGATCAGAATTTTTGGACGGCCCGACCTTAGTCAGGTAAAACTAATGATGATCGGGGTCCGCAATCCCCGTGACGATGGGAAAGCCATCGATGTTTGCATCTGGGCAGATGAAATGCGGCTAACTGACTTTGACAGGACAGCAGGTTGGGCCGCAAATGCAGTGCTCAATACCAAGCTTGCCGATCTTGGAAGTATTACCACTGCATTCAAAAGGATAACATTTGGTTTTGGTGGCGTGCAATCAAAAATTTCTGAGCGTGCACGGGGAGAGACAAATGCATTTAACATCTCAGCCAGCATCTCCGTTGACAAACTTTTGCCTCGTAAAATAGGATTGAAAATACCGATGTTCGTCAGTTTTGAGAAAACCACCATCGATCCGAATTATGACCCGGCCAATCCAGATACGCGGATTGCTGCGCTTGAGAAATCTTTTACCAGCGATGCTGAACGAGATGCTTATCTCAAGATTATTCAGGACAATACTACCCGGCGAAGTTTAAATTTTACTAATGTCCGAAAGGTAAAATTGAAACCGGATGCCCGAAGTCATCTCTGGGACATAGAAAATTTTTCTTTTACCTATGCTTACAGTGAGGCAACGCATACGAACTTCAACCTCGTTGAGAACACCCAACGCAACGTAAAGGGAGCTATCGCCTGGCAATACACGTCCAAATTTAAAGGCTTCGAGCCGTTTAAAAATATCGGCCTTAAATCGCCGTGGCTCCAACTGATCAAGGATTTCAACTTTAATCCGATACCCTCCACTACGTCCATACGGGGAGAGATGGACAGGTCTTATAATAAAATTGTTTACCGGAATTCACCCAGTAGCAGTGACCAGATTTCCGCTCTTCCGAATCTTCAGAAATATTTCCTTTTCAACAGATATTATACTGTAAGGTGGGCCATTGCAAAATCATTGACAATAGATTACAATTCTGTTGTCAATGCCATTATTGATGAGCCTGATGTTGACATTATTGGAGGTTATTCCGCGATTGAGAAGCGATATATCACGGGACAACAATATCGTGACTCTGTTATTGCCAACGTAAAGCGAGGCGGTAGAATGAAAAATTTTCAACAAAATATTACCGCCAATTATACTGTCCCATTCGATAAGTTGCCTATAACAAACTGGCTTGGTACTGAGTATCGCTATAATGTTGGATACTCGTGGAGAGCGGGACCTGTAGAACGGGTTGACTCTCTAAAAATGGGTAACATTATACAAAACACTACCGATCAGGGATTGAACGGGCGTATTGATCTTGTTAAACTATATAATAAGGTTGGGTACCTTAAAGATATCAACACACCCAAACGTCGAAAGACTGCCCTCGAAAGAGCACGGGAAAAGCCTGATACGGTCAAACGGCCTCCAGAAAATTATGCCCTGAAAGGGCTGCTTCGATTATTGATGTCTGTCAGAAGTCTGACGGCAACGTATAATATTAATTCGGGCACTATACTCCCCGGATTTCTTCCATCACCCAACATTGGTGGAATGGATAATCAATGGACAGCGCCCGGTTGGGGTTTTATTCTTGGAAGTCAGGATGCAAACATTCGAAAAGTAGCAGCTCAGAATGGCTGGCTTTCAAAATCAACCGTGCTTACAACACCGTTTAGTCAAAATCAAACAAAAGATCTTGGACTTCGAACTGCTCTCGAGCTTTCTCAGGATTTCAAAGTCCAGCTTGACGTAAAGAAAACCACCACCTCATCATTTCAGGAAATCTATCGCTGGGACCCTATGAATCCAGGAGACTTTGGTTACTCTGAACTTAGTCCTACGCGAACGGGTAGTTACAGAATTTCCACGATTGCGATAGCAACAAGTTTTATGAATAACACCAGTCTCACGTCTGATGCGTTTCAGAAATTCTCTGATAACAGGGCCATTATCCAAAGTCGTTTTGCCACAATTAATGGTGGTGAATACAAAAGTCAATCACAGGATGTTCTTATTCCAGCATTCATTGCAGCGTATACGGGAGCAAGCGCTCAAACAATGAGTCTTTCGCCATTCCCTTCCACTCCCTTACCAAACTGGAGATTGGATTATAATGGGCTTGGTAAGATCAATGCTTTGAAAGAAATTTTTCAGTCCATCAGTATCTCTCACGCATATTCTTCATCCTATTCCGTTAGTAATTTTACAAATTCATTGGAGTACAGTAACGTTTCGAATAGTACTTCTTTATCTGATTATAATAATGGATCATTCGCATCGATAAAAAACACCCAGGGTGATTTAATCCCAGTGTACATCATTAGCCAAGTATTGATCTCGGAACAATTCTCTCCTCTCATCGGGGTTAGTGTCAGAACTAAAAGCAAGCTGACCGCTAAATTCGAATACAAAACAAAGCGCGATCTTTCCCTTAATGTCTCAAACGCTCAGGTCACTGAAGTGAATGCGAAAGACTGGTCAATCGAGTTAGGATTTATCAAAAACAATATGAAATTACCCTTCAAGGAAAATGGAAGGACCATCACCATGAAAAATGATATTAATTTCAGAATGAACTTTAGTATTACAAACAACCAGACAATTCAGCGTAAAATTGATGATGTAAGTACTGTTACGAATGGTAATATTAATATCCAGATCCGGCCAAATATCAGCTACGCGGTAAATAACAAGCTGAATGTCCAATTTTATGTCGATCGCAATGTAAACGATCCGTTGGTTACCAACTCCTACCGAAGAGCGACAACGAGGGTTGGAGCAAAAATCTTATTTAATCTGGCACAATAGTAAAGGCATTGGGCATTAGGACACCTTCGAATAAAGACTGCTTACCCTGATTCATCGTGTCTTGTCCTAATACCTACTTCCCAATACCTAATACCTACCCAGTTTTTGTTTAGAAATTTTACGAGTATTTTTGAAGCACATAAAAAAGAGTAATCATGAATATTCCCGAAGGACTCAAGTACACAAAAGATCACGAATGGGTTAAAATTGAAGGCACAAAGGCCACTATTGGCATTACCGATTTTGCACAAGGCGAATTGGGCGATATCGTCTATGTTGATATCAACACCGTAGGCCAGGATGTGAGTGAGCACGGGGTGTTTGGAACCGTTGAAGCAGTAAAAACTGTAAGTGATCTTTTTATGCCTGTAAGTGGAAAGGTGCTGGAGGTAAATAAAGCCCTTGATGCAAGTCCTGAGAAGGTAAATTCCGATCCTTACGGGGAAGGGTGGATGATCAAAATGGAATTGAAAAATGCTGCTGATGCCAGTGGTTTGTTGAGCGCCGCGCAATACAAGGAATTAATAGGGAAATAGGAGCAGGATTTACAGGATTATAAGATTTTAGGATTTTAGGATTAATGGATTCGGGGAATTATTCAATTGGTGAGAACGTTTAGAAATACTGATGATCGAATTACCTGTTATTTCTAGTGAAGAAACGAAAAAACGCAAGCCTAACTGGCTTCGTGTGAAGCTGCCCATTGGTCCTGAATACGCGAAGGTGAGAAGGCTTGTGGACGACCATAAGCTTCATACTATTTGTGAAAGTGGCAATTGTCCCAACATGGGCGAATGTTGGGG
>JANYDR010000619.1 GCA_025363495.1 Cyclobacteriaceae bacterium
CTTTGGTAGGGATAATAGCTGAAACTGGTATGATCATATCGCCCTGTAAAAAATCATTAAGCAACAGTCACCTGATATCCTTGTTTCAACTGTCTAAAACTATTTTTCCAGTTTTCAGCCACCTCGTCACTACCTTTCAATGCAAACAAGTTGCAACAATGTGTTAGTTCGATAGGATTTATTATTTCCTGCAATTCAGGAATACCTTTACCTTCATAATCATTGATGTAAAAAAAACGGTATTGATTCAGTAACTTATATAGTTCATTAACTGACGAGTTTGTTTGCTCCAGAACCGGTGGATTCCACTCCAAACATATGCCGGTAGCTTCATTTCTGGTACTTAAGAATTCTTTGGCACCCGCGAATACATGAACTTCCCACCCTTCAACATCAATCTTTATCAGATCAGGGAAGGAAGTCTGCTTACAAAATTCATCGAATGTTTGTGACGGAGCAAAATATACTTCCTGACCGGCTGGCTGGTTTGTTACTGAATTCTCGGTCATTACCTGAGACAGCATAGATGTCCAGCGTGAGTAACTCATTTTTACGAAACCAGCTGTATCACTCAGTGCGACGGGAAGCGGATGAATAAATTCATGGAGAGAAAGCTTGTCAACCGTCTGCACCAGATCTGAAAACGTAGGCCCTACCGGTTCAAAAGAGTAAATGACGGGCTTGTTTATTCTTAATATTTGAGCCAGTTGCGAAGATATAAATCCACAATGCGCACCAATATCAAATATAACAGGCTTCTCTTTCGCATGAACCCATGCTGCACACGCGAGAACTTCTCCCACATTAGCATGAGCGTTATAAAACGGATTTTCGCTGAAGGAATCTCCAATTCTAATTCTGTAAGGATATCCAAAAACAGAATTTACCACAAGCGATTCTTTTTTAAGGGATTGTAGCAATCTCAAATATGAAATTTTTAATGTTGTACTCATAAATCAAATAATCCCGTTAACTGTAACCTTTTCATTTTCGTCACTCTATTAAAGACATACTTGATTAATGGCTTTACAAAATTGCTTTCTAATGGCGGGCGCACTAAATAATGACGCGCCCAAAAAGTTGGCTTTTAACGCCAGGCTTTTTCGGTGAGTAGCATTCTCCAACATCCTCAGCTCGTTCCGGATTTCTTCCCCCGTCCAATGACAAAAAGTGCTCACAAAGGTGTCCGGATACATTGAACAAAATTTTGCCGAACTGCTATACTCCGGAGAGTACACAACAATAGGCACCTCGTACCTGGTGTATTCCGTGAATTTACTTGGGAAGTTAACGCTAACCGATATGCGTTGAGCTATATTGCTCTCCTGAACTATAACCAATGCATCAATTTGAGTCGATATAAAATCCTCAAGATCATTCTGCAAAAACCAATCGTGACACAGGATATTATCTGTTTTTAAACCAAGGGCCTGTAGCCTTACCACGTCGTACGATCCAATTAAATGAAGAGAATGACCGGCCGGATCCATAGCATGAGCAAAATTTATAATTTCTACTGCCAATTCTGTGCTGTGGATGGAACCAAAATAACAAAACGAAAGCGCTGACGTTGTGTTTATTCTTTTTGATGGCACGTCCGCCATTCCCATACTTCTTCCGGGATATAAAACCAGCGTTGGTCCTGCATATTTCTGTTTGTAATAGCCTTCCAGATAAGGAGATACACATAGATTATTTATCGCATTGCCGAAAATCCGGCTAAACCATTTATCAATGAGCTTTCTGGAGAAATCCGGCTGCAGAAAAGTTGACTGATAGACATCGTGATGGATAATAGCATATGGAACGTTAAGTTTTTTCGCCCAGGCTGAAACGGAAAAAAAAATAATACCATGTGAAATGGTCAAAACAATATCTGGCGAGAAATCCCTTATTACCTTCTTGATACGGTAAAAATAGACAGGAGACAAAAAAATGGCGATGGCTGAATAAAGTGCTGAAAACCTTGATTGAAATAATCGCTTCAGTGGATAATTCCAAATACTGACAGAAGCGCCTTTCAGGTTACTTTCGATAGGAAACAAGTTGGTGCATATAATTTTTATATCATGCTCTTGAAGACTTTCGAGGAGTTTATGAATCACAATAGGACCGCCAAAACTATTATACTGCACCGGAACATCTGAGATGTAGAGTATCTTCATTTACCTTCCCTTACCTGAAAAAGAATCCCTTGATCTATTTATCCAATTAAATGTATTATGTATGCCTTCCTCAATCGAAATGCTTGTCTTAAAACCCAGCCTATTGATCTTAGAAATGTCAGCTCTCCAATTTAGCGGATCCCCGGCCTTTGCAAGTCCGTTAAAAATGAGTGAAGGCTTCGGATTGAATTCATTAAGGAAAAGGTCTGCTACAGTGTGTATAGAATTTTCGAATCCACTGGCCAAATTATAAGTTTCGCATGTCATCGGCGCACTCTCAACAATGATATCGATAGCACCCACCAGGTCGCTGATATAAATAAAGTCGCGGCTTTCCCGCCCGGTCCCGAATAATTCAACGGCTTTACTCCCCACCGCCCGATGATAAATATCCCAGAATAGTTGCTTTCGAAGGCCGGGTCCATACACTGAAAACGGTCTGACAATGCAACACTTCAGGCTGTTTAGTTGAGAATATTCCTTACATAGAAGTTCACTGATCAGCTTGTTCCATCCATAAGGCGATAATGGATTCAAGTTACTATCTTCCGATATGGGCAATTGGTTTGGATTGCCATAAACTGCCGCACTTGAGATATGCACGTAAGATGGCTTTGAACCAGACGCACGAATTGCATCCAGCATTCCAGCAGTTTCAAAGCAATTTGATTCAAAGTCGCTCAAAGGATGTTTCACAGAAAATCCAACATTGCCGTTACCGGCCGCATTAATAATGTAATCAAAATGATTAACCGCCAAAAATTCAGCTACGTCCACCATCGTCAACAGCTTATTATAATCATATACAATAGATGGATTATCGAACCTATCAATACCGCTCACTTTCCAGCCCTTTCTAATGTAATAGCTCGCTAGATTGCTTCCAATGAAACCTTCAGAGCCAAAAATTAATATATCGGCCATTTAAATTTTCAATTTACCACGTTCAGAAAATTAACAGCAAAGGCCTTTACAGACTGATCGTAGTCTTTTTTAATGATGATCGGTCGCGCCTCACTGATATTTTTAATGATAACGGCCAACTCTTGTGAGTCATCTGGATCAAAAAAACTTACGTTCTCGCATATTTGCTCCTTGTGTACCCGGATGCCTGAAGCAATAGCATACTGGTCCATCGCTTTTATATCCTCCACTACGGTGCTCCAGCCCTCGAACCTGGAGGGCTGAACGACCGCCAACGCACAGCTCATCAACTTCAATTGTTCCCTTCGGGGGATAAATCCGAGAAACAAAATACTTTTCTCAAGATGAAGGTCGGACACACTTTTTTTCAGCTCACCAACGTACGCGGGATTTCTATGGTCATTCTCTTTACCAGTAAAGACCATTGTTATATTTCTCCCATCATTTTTTAAGCGTGCCACTGAATCAACGATCACCTGATGGTTCTTGTGTGCCCAGAATTGATTGGGCGAAATGAAATAATTACCCGTAATCCCATATTTCTTTTTAAGGGAATCAATGTCAATTGATTTATACTCCGGATGTGTCACCGCAAATGGTACAACATAATTTTTTGTCAATGCCCGAGGATAAAGGCTCATATAATTTTCCCGCGCTGAATTGCTGCTGAATAATAGTTTTTCTTTTCTTTTTATAAGATTGGACTGCCAGGATTTCCTGAACGCTATTTCTTCCCTGGAA
This sequence comes from Cyclobacteriaceae bacterium, assembly GCA_025363495.1. Taxonomy (GTDB): domain Bacteria; phylum Bacteroidota; class Bacteroidia; order Cytophagales; family Cyclobacteriaceae; genus ELB16-189. The sequence continues at coordinate 3,831 of JANYDR010000619.1, forward strand.
AAAAATCCAGGCAGATAATGCTCCTGGAGATCGGGTATCCAAAACAAACACTTCTGACCTGAGCGAAGCAATACATCATCTGCTACTGGGAATAAAATATCTACGTCGATTTTCTTTTTTATCAACCACCTTCCGGCAATCATCATTAAAGCTTTGTTGATGGCGCGTTCAAATAGTGAATAACGTGGTAAAGTAGCCCTCGTCATGTAAGGGTAATGAGTTGCGTCTACAATAGTTTGATATTCTTCCGCACTATTGGTAAAAACAAATAACTCAGGCTTTTTAGTCTGTTCGACGGTGTGGAATGAATTTACCAGATTTTGGATGTAGTAAGAACCTCCAATCCAGTTCTCATTGTAACTATACAGCAGCCCTATCCTTTTGACCGGAATGTCCATTACCTGATCAATTCTTTATGCATATGTAACTGTACATACGCCCAATAAATTTCGGCTCGACAGCAACAGAAATTTTCTTTTTGGTTTTAAACCACACATACAGATCGATCAATGGGCCAAGTCGCCATAGAAAACCGAATTTAGATCCCAACATTACCGTCCGGCTGAATTTCTTCACATCTTTTTTCTGAATCGGAAAATAATTAATAACGGAATCAAGAAACTTTAATTCCTTCCGTATAGAGAGACCTGCCAGCGTCATAGCCTCTTTGTATTCATCTGACGAAAAAGCATTTTCACCACCATAAAATTTTTGCAACGGATGTGTCTGAAGAAATAATTCCTTATCCTTTTCGTCAAATACCACGTGATCACGAACGGTTAACAATAAACCACCGCGCTTCAGCACACGCACAGATTCCTTCAGGAACTTTTTAAGATCGGCGGCGTGATGCATTGCCTGACGGAAATAAACGATGTCAAACTCCTCATCCTTAAACGATATTTGTTCCGCAAACGCCTGGTAGATTTCCATGCTCTCCAGGTGATAATGTGCCTTGAGTTTGCGAATAGCCTCTGCACCGACGGTATCGCTGGGATCAGGTTCAGCTACGGTGACTTGGTACCCATCTGTCGCAAATGAGACGGCACTAATCCCGTTGCCACTCCCAATATCAAGCACTTTGATCCCCTTCGGAGCATATTGCCGAAGAATTGAAAGCGTCTCCCGATATTCTTCACCCCTCTTAAAACGCTCGACGTTAAGAACAAGGTTTTCATCGAAGTACGCTTTTTCCACTAACTCGTTAAATTCAGGAAGGGTCCTGATATATTTAATCGTCTCGTGCCAGGTCAGATTATCTTTCATCTTCAGGAATTGTCCTGATTATTTGGGCCGGATTCCCGGCTACGATCGTCCATGCAGGCACATCCTTTAAAACAACGCTTGCTGCTCCGATAATCGCTCCTTCTCCTATGGTTACTCCTTTCATTATGACGGAATTAAATCCAATCCAAGCGTTATCTCCGATCAATATGGGCTGAGCGTTC
>JANYDR010000623.1 GCA_025363495.1 Cyclobacteriaceae bacterium
GCTGCTTGTATTGGGCAAAACCTGGGAGCGCAACAAGAATCGCAATTAGAAAAAGGTATGATTTACGCATAATATTGCTTTTACGGCTATTCTCGACGCAAGATAACAGAGTGTTATGAATGGTGTAATTCGGATTTGATAAGAAGATTAAAACTTCCCTCTTTTTTCATTATTTACCAGGAAGGTCCCATCTTCATGAATGTAGAAATGAACCATGCTGACTTCCTTTTTATCCGAGTTAATAAAATAAATATTGTATTCATAAGCAGTAACCCTGTCTTTCATATCATCCGTAAAACCAAGGTCCAGTTTAAAATCTTCTCCTGCCTTTATTTTTTTTGTTAAAAACAACTTCCCAAAGTTATTGATCACTTTTACTCTGACTTCCTGATCCGAAAGCTTAAGCATTTTGAAATTTATAATAAGATAAGGAAGAGGCCCGTCTGCTGTCTTCTTTTCTTCGAGGTTACCTTTATCAAAATCTATTTGTAGGGTGGAGCTGTTATTTCCGGTTCTTACTTTAAATTTATAATCAACCTGAAGCTGAAATTCTTCATTCGGTTTAAACGGAACTTCTGTTTGCAATGGAACTCCCAAAAGAACCATCAAAATGGAAATGATCATTGTTTGATTTGAATTAGTTAAAGCAATTTATCTATTCGATAACGAAAGACAATATTACAATTCATCATGGACGTCCAACTACAATAGCTTTAAGAGTATTGCTACCCCCGGAATAGGTATATTCAGCATCCGGAACATTAATTTTCTTAAAATCGCTACTGACACTGCCATTCGTGAACTGAATGTCATAGGGATAAATCGCTTTCGCATCATTTGCGTTAATCCGGATCGATCCAATTACAGGTAAAGCAACACCCGAAATCTGCGCGGCAGAATTATAGGCGACGCCCTCAATTTTCAGGGCTGAATTTTGAATATCAAGTGAACCTGATGAATTTTTAACCAAGGCAAAACTAACACTGATTTTATTATCGGGAGTCGTGTATGTCCAGTTACCTTCTGCAGAAGTCGGGCCTGAACTTGATTTGCTGCAGGAGCTTATCCAGACAACTATAACAACAGTAAGAAATAGCTTTGACAGCCGCATAAAAAATATTTTATCGAAGTTACAAAGAATTTTAACCTGTTGAAGATGTAGGAGAATTTATATTATACCTTAATATTCGACCATAAAAACTTTAAAGAAAAGATACCAGTTACCGGATGCCAGGTCACTCTTCAATTTACAAAATGAGTTTAAACGATAAATATTTCATGTCGATAAATTGGATTTTTAACCCAAACTCCCGGTAGCCTGCATCCGGTAACCTGCATTTGGTAACCGGTAACTCGTGTGCATTCGCGTGCCGGATCGGTATTTTTTAACTTGCTCCGAATTAATCTGTGGCCAACTCTGCTTTCTTGAAAAAAAGACATTAGATTGACCCTCTCTTTTACCCTAACCCCTCCAACTATGGGCTTATTTGATAAACTTAAAAATGAATTAATTGACATCATTGAGTGGACAGATGATAGCACCAATACCATGGTTTATCGCTTTCCACGATATCAGAATGAAATAAAAATGGGTGCCAAGCTCACCGTTAGAGAAAGTCAGGTGGCAGTGTTTGTAAACGAAGGTAAAATTGCAGACGTCTATAATCCAGGGCTTTATACACTCAGCACTCAAAACATGCCAATCCTTACCACCCTACAGGGATGGAAATACGGTTTCAACAGTCCGTTCAAAGCGGAGGTATATTTTGTAAATACGAAACAATTTATTGATCAGAAGTGGGGAACAAAAAACCCGATCATGTTGCGCGATGCCGAATTCTGACCGCTTCGTCTAAGGGCTTTTGGGAATTACGCCATCCGGGTAATCGATCCAGGCAAGTTCATAAAAGAAATTGCCGGAACTCAATCTCATTTTACAACCGAAGAAGTTACAGAGCAGTTACGCAACCTCATCATTACGCGTTTTACGGATGCTGTCGCCGAGAGTAAAATACCAGCACTCGATCTTGCCGCGAACTATGATGAACTATCAAAATTTATCGGCACAAAAATCAATCCTGAATTTGGTGAACTCGGTATTGAGATAACAAAGTTCCTGGTAGAGAACATTTCGCTACCGCCTGAAGTAGAAGCAGCTCTCGATAAGCGCAGTAGCATGGGCATTATTGGAAACCTTAATCAATTCACTCAGTTCCAGGCTGCCAATGCAATGGAGGCTGCCGCGAAGAATCCGGGCGGAGGAGCATCAGAAGGAATGGGAATGGGAATGGGCTTTGCGATGGCACAACAAATGGGGCAAGCCATGAACCAGAACCAGAACCAGAATCAACAAACTGCACCACCACCATTGCCAGGCCTCGCTCCTTACCATGTAGCCGTTGCAGGAAGTCAACAAGGTCCTTACAACGCTGATACGTTGAAGCAAATGGTTCAACAGGGTTCACTGACAAAAGAATCTCTTGTCTGGAAACCAGGAATGAGTGCATGGACAAAGGCGGGAGACATCGCTGATCTGAAGGCACTATTTGACTCAGCACCTCCGCCTCTTCCAACAGCATAATTCCAACAGTCTTCACAGACTTAGACAGATGACTCTGAGAATTATAAATGTCTGATACTTCTTTTAAATTTTTCCGATGACTACCTCTCCTGAAGTTACGGTCATTAAAAACGAAATGTCCTGTAAAAGCTGCGGAGCTTTATTGACATTTAAACCCGGCACTCTAAAGCTGACCTGTCAGTATTGCAAAGCAGAGAACGATATTGAACAAGAGGCCCAAACACAAATCATTGAAAATGATCTGGAAGAGTTTCTTGCCAAGCATGTTGAAGAAAAGGAAAAGATCGTAGTAACAACGATCAAGTGTGATGCGTGCGGCGCAACATCTACTGTAAATCCTCAGATCACATCCGACAGGTGTCCTTTTTGTGCAACAACATTTGTATTAAAAAACGGAAGTTCATCTTCCGTCTATAAGCCTCAGTATGTTTTGCCATTTGGGATTGATGATAAAAAAGCACTCGATAATTTTCGTGTTTGGTTAAAGCGCCTGTGGTTTGCCCCATCAGAGCTTGCAAATTATGTAGACAGGGCTGACCGGTTGAGTGGCATGTACCTTCCTTTCTGGACTTTTGATTGTAATACGGAGTCTTCTTACACCGGTGAACAGGGCATTGATC
>JANYDR010000632.1 GCA_025363495.1 Cyclobacteriaceae bacterium
CGATTCAAAACCAAGCTTTTGATAAACTTGTCCACAAATAAAGTAAATCCTTCCTTTTCGGTCGGAGCGGGTCAGAAGGGAGTCAGCCTTTGTAAGACTCCTTAACATATTGTCATAATCAACCCGGACTTGATAGTAATATGCTTTTTCCAGATACAGGTTTTTTGCGTTCGTCCTATTGAGTTTTTCTTTTTCTAAAAACTGAAAGGCTTCTTCTGCTTTGGCGTACTCACCCTGTTCGGTAAAAGTGCGTATTAAGTGCACAAGAGCCTGGTGGCGGACGTTTGTATCATGACTCTTGGTATTTACAAATTTGAATGTCTGAATAGCGTTTGCAAAATCTCCATCATATAATCGGGCAAGGCCTACCAACAAGTAATCATCGTCCAGCCATTTGCTATTGGGATGACGCTGTATAGAGATTGAAGCCATTTTGATAATTTCTTCTGTATCCTTTCGATAGGATTTCGCGAGGGTAGTATCAAGTTTTGGATAGAGTCTGAGAATATTATTGGGATCATCATCGAGGCTTTTAAGAATTATCTTTTCGACTTCCCGCGTTTTCTCCTTGGCATAAAAATATCCATTGAAGCGGGCCGTTGTATTATGAAAAATATCTCCGGCAATTGTATTTTGATTAGGGGAGCAGCGCCACCATGTTAGTGCGGAAAACACGCAAAAAACCACTATAAATGCTCGCCGGGGTAACTTCATGAATGGGTTTGAGCTACAAACGTAAAAAACAGATTTTCAATATTATAATCGCCCGGAATATCTAATTTTACGGACATTTTCCCTATTTGAAACAGAAGAAGACCATATCTGAGAGACTGAGTGCCCGTTACCAGATGGTAATCCGCAACGAAGAGAACCTGGAAGAGAAATCAAGCTTTGGATTTACCTATGCCAAATTACTGGTTTTTTCCATCGTTGTATTCATCGTTGTTTTTATTGGCAGCCTTTCTTTAGCACAAACATTGTTGTCAAAGTGGTTTGATCCGCGCTATGCACAACGGGAAACCAACAAGAAGCTTGATCAACTTGCGCTGAAAGTAGATTCACTTTATCAGGAAGAAGATAACAAAGATCAGTTCATACAAAACTTTAAACGCGTATTCAACGGTGATACAACAGGTGCTACAATCGATCCAGCGGAAGTATTGAAGGAACAAGACAAACCAATCAAGCCTGTAAACAGCATAAGACTTGAGCCCACGGACTCGCAGTTCAGAAAAGATTTTGAGCAATCAGAATTGTCACTGATCACACTAACCAGCAGCAAATATCGTGAGCTCCGTGAAACATTTTTCTTTACGCCCATCACAGGTATTATATCCGATAAGTATGATGTGAAGAAGGGTCATTATGGAGTTGACATTGTAGCCAAGACAAATGAACCGATAAAATGTATAGCGGATGGAACTGTAATTATGTCATCCTGGACACAGGACGCAGGCTATGTAATCGCAATACAACACAGGGGAAACCTGATCTCCATATTCAAGCACAATGCCGAATTATTGAAAAAAGTTGGTAATTTTGTCAACGCAGGTGAAATTATCTCTATTGTTGGCAACAGTGGCGAGATGACCGATGGACCTCACCTTCACTTTGAATTGTGGTACAATGGCAACTCCCTCAATCCGGAAGAGTTTGTAACATTCTAAAAAACAAAAGTCATGTTCACTACTAAAGAGGAAAAAAAAGCAGCGGAAGAAATCAGCAATTCCAGTAATGTGATAGGTAAAGGAACTGTGATCGAAGGAAACATTGAAACCTTTGGTAACATTCGCATAGAAGGACGCATTAACGGCAACATCAAATCGAAATCAAAAATTGCGTTGGGTCATTCCAGTCACGTTGATGGAAATATTACAGCTCAGAACGTTGACATTGAAGGTACTGTAAAAGGCAAGATTGAAATATCCGAAGTGCTGGTACTAAAGGCAACGGCAGTTGTTCACGGAGACATCTCCACTGGCAAGCTGGTAGTAGAACCAGGTGCGGTATTCAATGGAAGTTGCAAGATGGGTGCAGCCATTAAAGACATAAAGTCAGCAGATAATGGAGCAACAGCGCACGCCTACCGGTCCGAAGCCATCTAATTCTTATTTAAAGTACGGCGGTTTAGGAATTCAGTTATTTGGTGGGATTGGCTTAGCGGGATGGCTAGGGTATAAACTTGATAAATATCTCGCGTTAGAGTTTCCAGCATTCCTCCTTTCTTTTGTATTGATTGTATTTATGGGAATGATATACATGGTATATAAGAATCTCAAAAAAGACTAGTGCTACGATTTGTCATCATGACCGGGTTGTTGAGTGCATTGATCACCGCAATTGTGCTTGCGGGTGTGAATTCTGGGTTTTTTCATCGTCCGTCATTTTTCAGGGAAGTCGTTGTTTTCTTAGGAGCATCCACGATAGGGCTATATTGGTTCACGACTCACAGAATGGGAACAAGTGGTCAGGATTTTATAAAAATTTACCTTGGAGCAACAGTTTTGAGGATACTCTTTTTTGGTGGATTTATCTTCGCAATAATCCAACTTGATCCTTCGGGAGCTATTGGAAACACCGTACTTTTTCTTCTAAGTTACTTTCTGTTTACCATTCTGGAAGTCATCGTTTTATTCCTGCAAATAAATTCTCAAAAGTCACTAAAGAGCGGGCAAAAAGATCTTTAAAGATTTTTTTTTGGCCTATTAATGAATAGTTTTACGGTCGATTTAAAATGACTGTGAAGACCTACCCCAAAAAGCCGTTTTCATCAACTAAAAGTGCCTTTTTAGGCCTTTTTATAACCCTACTTTCAGGGACATTTTCTGCTTCGTTTGCTCAGGAAGAAGCACTACACGATACCACCAAAGTTGAGATCGGAAAGAAAGAGCACACTGAAGAGTTCAACATCAGTGAGGTAATCATTGAGCATGTTATGGATAACCATGTATGGCATTTTTTTGAAGGTCATTATGGTACATTATTTCTTCCTGTTATTGTTCAAACACCTGAACGAGGACTTGAGATTTTCTCCTCAAGAAACTTCTTTGATGAACGTCATGAGCTTATAGAATACAACGGGTATAAAATAGAACACAATAGGATTTACCTGGGCGAAAATCCTGTACTGGATTTATCTATCACTAAGAATGTTGCAATGCTTTTCATCAATGCAGCTTTGTTGTTGTTGATGCTGACTTCCGTTGCCAGATCTTATAAGAAGAATGCTGGCAAAGCGCCAAAAGGACTACAGTCATTCATCGAACCAATAGTCCTGTTTGTGAAGAATGAAATCGTGAAGCCGAACGTTGGTCCGAAGTACCAGAAATTCCTTCCTTACCTATTGACATTGTTCTTCTTTATTTTGTTTGGAAACTTATTGGGTTTGCTACCAGGCTCTGCCAACCTTACGGGGAACATTGCAGTGACATTAGTTCTTGCCTTAATTACATTTGTGATTACAAATTTTAATGGAAACAAAGCTTATTGGATGCACATCCTTTGGACTCCCGGTGTGCCACTTCTACTGCGAATAATCATTTTGCCAGTTGAGTTAATAGGAATATTCACAAAGCCTTTCTCATTGACGATTCGTTTATTTGCTGCAATCACTGCAGGACACATTGTGTTGCTGAGTCTGGTGGGATTAACATTTGTATTTCACAGTTGGTATGTTGGAGTTGGATCATCCATTTTCGTGGTGTTTATCAGTTTGATTGAATTGTTGGTTGCGGGGATTCAGGCATACGTGTTCACGTTATTTTCATCACTTTATATTGGGATGGCAATAGCCGATCACGGACATGACCATGATCATTAAGAAGAATTGAGAGCCGTAGGACAACGCTAAGTTGTCAGACGACTGAAAAGATACTCCAGGAGGACCCTGGATTTTGTTTCACTTTAATTTTTAACGTTATGTTATTTTCAGTTTTATTAGACATCAGCTACGCGATCATGGGTGCTGGTATCGGTGCTGGTCTGGCTGCAATTGGCGCCGGAATCGGAGTAGGCCGTATCGGTGGCTCTGCAATGGAAGCGATGGCTCGTCAGCCGGAGTCTGCTGACAAGTTGCAAGGTTCTATGCTGATCATCGCGGCTCTTGTTGAGGTGGCAGCGCTTTTCGCTCTTGTAATTTGTTTCTTGATTTCGACCAAGACAGCGTAAGCAATGAATTTGAAACTTGCCTTTGGCATTAGGCCGGGCAAGTTTCTTTTTACTTTGAATGAATAGTGATCAGCATTTGATCTAAAAATATAGAACTATGGAATTACTAACACCCGGCTCCGGCCTTCTCTTTTGGCAGTTTGTTGTCTTCATCGCCTTGGTTTTCCTTTTGGGGAAAATGGCGTGGAAGCCAATATTATCTTCATTGAAAGAGCGTGAAGATTCTATACAGACGGCCCTAGATTCAGCGGAAAAAGCGAAGATCGAAATGGCTTCATTGAAGTCAGACAACGAGAAATTATTGAAACAGGCTCGTGAAGAACGTGACATCATGTTGCGCGAGGCTCGCGATGCTGCCAACCGTTTGCACGATCAGGCGAAAGCGGACGCAAAGAAGACTGCCGATAAAATTATTGAAGATGCTAAAGCGGTAATCAACATTGAAAAACAGGCGGCTTTGCGCGATGTGAGGGCCCAGGTGGCAACCTTTTCAATCGAGATTGCCGAGAAGTTGATTAAGAAAAATCTATCAACCGATAAGGCGCAGAAAGAAATGGTTGATGGTTTCATCAAGGATCTAAAGTTAAATTAATTCATGGCTGATTTAAGAGTAGCCTCAAGATATGTAAAGTCACTGCTTGGACTAGCCGTGGAGAAGGGTGCTGTGGAAGCAGTTCATCAGGACATGCTCTTGTTTTCAAAAGTATGCGCAGAGAATCGTGACTTCACTGTAATGCTTCGCAGCCCTGTGATCCGTCACGAAAAGAAACGTGCTGTTCTTGAGAAAATATTTGTCGGTAAGGTGAATCCACTCACTATGGCAATCATTGATATTCTGACAAGAAAAAATCGTGAGCCCTTATTGCCTTCGATTGCCATTGAGTTTCACAATGCTTATAATGAATACAAAGGGATAGGTAAGGCATTCATTACTACGACTATTCCAATGGACGCTGAGTTACGAGCTACAGTAGAAGCAATAGTAATGAAGCTAAGTGATAAGAAACAGGTTGAACTTCACGAAAAAGTTGATAAAGATTTGGTCGGTGGATTTATTCTTAACGTTGGTGATCGTCAGATTGACGCGTCTATCAAGAGCAAATTGAAAGCATTGAACATGAAGTTCAATGAAAATTATTATGTCAAGGAATTTTAATATAGAATAACAGATAACGATTTAATTATGGCAGAGATCAGACCCGAAGAAGTATCCGCAATCTTACGTGAGCAATTGTCCAGTGCGCGTACGAGTGCTGAGTTGGAAGAAGTCGGCACCGTGTTAACCATTGGTGATGGTGTGGCTCGTATCTATGGCTTAACCAAAGCTCAGGCTGGAGAATTGATTCAATTCGAAAATGGATTGCGTGCATTGGTGTTGAATCTTGAAGAAGACAACGT
>JANYDR010000647.1 GCA_025363495.1 Cyclobacteriaceae bacterium
CGTTCGTAAGAGAACGTGGAAATGTTATTGACTACGAAATTCCTATCTCAGGCAATTTGAAAAATCCAAAATTTCATTTGCATGACGTCGTTACTGATGTGATCAAAAATATTTTTGTCAAGCCACCAACGACCCCTTACCGGGAAAAAGTGAAAATTATTGAAACAGAAATTGAAAAATCCTTAACGGTTAAATGGGAAATGAATCAACATTCTCTTTTGCCGCACCAGGAAAAATTTGTTCAGAAAATCTCTACATTCCTAAAAGACAATCCTGAAGCGTCGATTACAGTGCATCCTATAGAATATGCATTGAAAGAAAAAGAATACATTCTCTTTTTCGAAACAAAAAAGAAATACTTTTTGCTGATGAATAAAAAGGATGGAAAAGATTTTAGTGAAAAGGATTCGCTGGAGGTCAGTAAAATGTCGGTGAAAGATCACGCTCTTGTCAAATACATTGGAAAAAATCTAAGTGACACTGTAATGTTCACCTTACAAGAGAAGTGCATCAATTTTATAGGAAATAAGCTGGTAAACAACCGCTTCGATAAACTGATACACGACAGAAATAACTCTTTTCTCAATCCATTTATAAAGAATGGCACCAATGAACGTGTAAAGATGATTGCCAGTGAAAACAGCATTCCCTATGATGGCTTTTCTTATTTCAAATTGAATTATCCGGATGGAGCACCGGAAGAATTACGCAAGGCTCATGACAAGATGAAAGAGCTGAATAACGAAGGGCCGAGGAAGAACTATTTGAAAGAGCGGAAGAAATTGCAATAATTCAACTATCGGGCTTTTGCCTGCAAAGCCATCTATCATTTTATCATTGTCAGGCTACCGCCAAAGCCCTACATTGGGTACAATCTTAACCATCCATCTTATGCGTGTACTGCAAAAAATAACGTTCATCATTCTTTTATCGATCCCTCTGTTTTCTCAAGCTCAGAAAATTGATGAAGTCTACAATCAAAAAATAAAGGAGTATACTACCGATACCCGCTTTCTCCCTGCCTCAGTCCTTAATCTGATGGATGATCCAAATGTCCCTTCTCCAAGAAAATATTTCGGCGAGATCATTGGGGCTCCCGGCATCATGCATCGCACTTCCGAGATCTATGGATATTATAAAAAGCTGTCGGAGACTTCTCCTTATATAAAGATCGAACAAATAGGAATCACAGAAGAAGGAAGACCAATTCAATTGGTAATCGTCGGCAATGATGAAACTATGAAGCGCCTCGACTATTACAAGAAACAAATCTCTCTCCTGTCGGATCCCAGGAAGATCGGGCCACAGGATATAAACTCAATCATTAAAGACTCCAAACCAATATATTATTTACAGGCAGGGTTGCATTCTCCTGAGATGGGCTCTCCTGAGACTACCATGGAATTGGTTTACCGCCTGATCACCGATCCATCGCCAGAAATAAAAAAAGTGCTGGACAACGTCATCGTGCTATTGAATCCTGTCGCCGAACCCGATGGTCGCGACAAACAAGTCGATTGGTATTATCGCTACACCAAATCAAGAAAAGAGTTTGATGAGAGTGACTTTCCTTTTTCGCCACCGTATTGGGGTAAATATATTTTCCACGATAATAACCGCGATGGAATTCAAAATTCACAACAATTAACAAAGGCGATTTACAAGCTCTACTACGACTGGCATCCAACCATCATGCATGATCTGCACGAATCGGTGGCGCTGATTTACATGTCTACCGGTACAGGGCCTTATAATGAAACAATGGACCCTATCACCATTGGTGAATGGCAGGTATTTGCCAATCATGATGTGACAACACTTGCTTCACAAGGATTGCCAGGCGCATTTACATGGGCATTTTATGATGGTTGGTATCCTGGCTACGCAGCATGGATTGCCAACAATCACAATGGCATGGGAAGATTTTATGAAACATTCGGGAATGCAGGCGCCAACACGTACATCCGTGACTTGTCGGAAGAAAGCTACGCCGGAGATTCTGTAACGAGTCGTCAATGGTACCGTCCTGATCCTGCAACGAAAAAAGTAAACTGGTCATCAAGAAATAATGTAAACTACACCGAGGCTGCTGTATTGGCATCACTATCCTATGCTGCTGACAACAGAAAATTACTGTTACAGAATTTCTATCAGAAGGGCGTGAACAGTATAAAGAAAGGTAAAGACTCAAAACCAAAAGCATTTGTAATCGCAAAGGCACAACATGATCCATTCATGGCGGCTTATCTCGTAAATCAAATCCGTGTTCAGGGGATTGAAGTGCATCAAAGCGGATCAGGTGATTATGTAATACTAATGGATCAGCCCTATAGAAATCTCGCTATCTCCCTTCTCTCTAAACAGAACTATCCAAAAGAAGCCAAGTTCCCACCGTACGATGATATCTCCTGGACAATGGGACAATTATATGGCGTTGATGTGAAGACAGAAGATAGTTTGAAATACAATCTCAGTGATCTCAAGCTTGTCAAAGATGATGTTCGATATGAAGGTAAGCTCGAAGGCGATGGCGGAACATACATTCTTAATTATAAAGCACAGAATACGGCGATCTCTGCCCTGTATTGGCTGAAAGCAAAAAACGCAAAAGTCAAAACTTCTGTCCTGGAATTAAAATCCGTTTTCAGTGGCATTAAAGATACTCTCTCTGCGGGGTCAATTTTTTTATCAGGAATAACTTCCGATCAGGCGAAAACAATCTCTTCTCAATTCGGACTCGATCTGATTGAATCAAAATCGATTCCCAACGCGAAGCTTCACGATATTAACTTACCGCGTGTCGCCATTTATCATAATTGGTACTACACACAGGATGAAGGATGGTCACGATTTACATTTGAGCAGCGAGGCATTCCGTATACATCCATTGATAAAGATGATTTAAAAAGTGGCGGATTGCGTTCTAAATTCGATGTGATCTTGCTTCCACGAACGTACGGAACCGCGGCCGATTTCACCTTTGAGATCGATAAGAGCTTTGGACCGATGCCCTACACTAAGACAGCGGAGTATCCTTCTCATGGGTTTCCGGATGCGACCAATGATATGACCGGTGGCCCGGGACTTGATGGTGTAGCTCAACTCAAACAATTTGTCGACGCTGGTGGAGTTCTGATCACATTGGATAATACTTCACAAATTATGTCTGACATCGGAATAATCCGCAATCTGGAAAAAGTTGGTACGCCAGGGCTTTTTCATCCTGGCTCTGTGGTGACAGCCAAGGTTAGAAAAATTGATCATCCGGTTCTGTATGGGTTCCCGGAAATCACTTATGTATTCAAAGGAAATTCTCCTCTCTTGAAAACAAAAAAGACGGAGCGCGGTATGATATTGCTTCAGTATGGTACAACTGCATTAAAAGATGAGGCCGAATACAAGGGTCCGATTATGGGATTACCAGATGCAAAGCTATCCACTGTCGTCATTGCCAAAACCAAAGACGCTCCCTATGTACTTTCTGGTATGGTTCGAAATGAACAAATGATTATCGGGCATGGCTCTATATTTAATGTGCCGGTCGGTGCCGGAAGAGTAATCGCTTTTACATTTGATCCGTTGCATCGTTTCCTGAATCTGCACGAAGCGCCGATGGTGTGGAATGCGCTAATGCATTGGGACCATTTGAAGTAGTTGCCGGATGCCAGCTACAGTTGCCTGGGGGTAGGCAGTTATGATTTAAAAATCCAAACAGCCATGAGAAGTTAAAGGTAAAAAGTTTAAAGCTGAAAGATTGATGCTCAAAACTTAATCAGGTCTGAAATTTTCAACTCCTATCAATCAAAAAACAATTTCCCGTTCATCATTTTATCATTGCCCAACGGCTCCCAAAACGATACATTGTATATAATCTTAACAATTTACCTTATGCTCAAGCTGCAAAAAATAATCTTACTCATCTTTATAATGACAGCCCAATTCTCGTGGGCCCAGAAAATTGATGAGATCTACAACCAGAAAATTAAAGAATACACTACGGACACACGGTTCTTACCTGCATCTGTACTTAACCTGATCGACGATCCTAAAGTGCCTTCACCCCTTAAGCACTTCGGTGAAATCATCGGCGCTCCCGGTGTCATGCACCATACCTCCGAGATATATGCGTATTACAAAAAACTCTCAGAGGTATCACCCTATGTAAAAGTTGAACAGGTAGGCGTCAGTGAGGAAGGAAGACCTATTCAACTGGTGATCGTCGGTAACGAAGAAACCATGAAAAGGCTTGATCATTACAAGAAACAACTGGCGCTGCTTGCCGATCCGAGAAAAATCGGTCCACAGGATGTTGCGGCCATTATTAATGACACAAAACCCGTATACTATTTTAATGCTGGTCTTCACTCTCCTGAAATGGGTTCACCTGAGATGACGATGGAATTAATCTATCGTCTTATCACCGATCCCACACCCGAAATAAAGAAAGTATTGGATAACGTAATCGTAATACTTAATCCAGCATCCGAGCCTGATGGCCGCGACAAGCAGGTGGATTGGTACTACCGCTATACAAAATCCAGAAAAGATTTTAATGATGGCTTTATGCATACTCCTCCGTATTGGGGAAAATATGTCTTTCATGACAATAACCGCGATGGTCTCCAAAATTCGCAACAGCTCACCAAGGCTATCTATAAAATTTATTACGATTGGCATCCTACCATCATGCATGACTTGCATGAATCCGTGCCTCTCATTTATATGTCTACTGGAACAGGACCTTATAATGAGACCGTTGATCCGATTACAGTGGGAGAATGGCAGGTGTTTGCCAACCACGATGTAACAGCACTTGCTTCGCAAGGATTGCCTGGGGCATTTACCTGGGCATTCTATGATGGCTGGTATCCGGGTTATGTTTTTTGGGTCGCCAACAATCACAACGCTATTGGAAGATTCTACGAAACCTTCGGTAACGCAGGTGCCAATACCTACATCCGTGATCTGGCGAATCAGCGATTTGCTGGTGACCTCGTCACGAGCAGAGAATGGTATCGCCCGGACCCGGCAACAGAAAAAGTAAACTGGTCATCTCGAAACAATGTCAATTACATGGAAGCCGGTGTATTAGCTTCACTATCGTATACTGCAGACAACAGAAAGTTATTGCTGCAAAATTTTTATCAAAAAGGATTTAACAGCATTAAAAAAGGTAAAGAAGAAAAGCCGAGAACATTTGTGATCCCTAAAGATCAGCATGATCCATTCATGGCGGCATATCTTGTTAATCAACTACGTGTACAGGGAATTGAAGTACACAAAAGCGGATCAGGTGATTATGTCGTATTGCTTGACCAACCTTACCGCAATCTTGCCATGTCACTTCTCACCAAACAGAATTATCCAAAAGAAGCCAAGTTTCCACCCTACGATGATATCGCCTGGACAATGGGTTACTTATATGGAGTTGACGTAAAGGCGGAGGACAGCATTAAATACAATCTGCCTGACTTAAAACTTTTAAATGAAGATGTTCACTATGATGGAAAAATATCTGGTGATGGTGGTACCTACATTTTGAATTACAAGGCCCAGAATACCGCCATCTCAGCATTGTACTGGCTGAAATCCAAAAATGCTAAAGCAAAAGCTTCCGTTCTTGAGTCAAAGTTGGCGCTAGATAAGGATACGCTTTCTGCCGGATCAATTTTCCTTCAGGGGCTATCATCCGACCAGGCAAAAAGTGTCGCTTCGCAATTTGGTCTTGATTTAGTAGCAGCAAAATCAACTACCGGTGCAAAGCTTCATGATATTGTATTGCCACGAATCGCAATCTATCATACCTGGTATAACACACAGGACGAAGGCTGGTCGAGGTTTACATTTGATCAGCGTGGTATACCGTACACAAACATTGACAAAGATGATTTGAAAGCCGGAGGGTTGCGCGCAAAGTTTGATGTCATCCTCATCCCTCGTGTAAGAGGTGGCGCGAGTGATTTTATACATGAAATTGATAAGAAGTTTGGCCCGTTGCCATTTACCAAGACGGCAGAATTTCCTTCTCACGGAACACCGGACGCAACAAATGATATGACTGGTGGACCAGGCTTTGAAGGCGTCGCTCAACTCAAACAATTCGCAGAATCAGGTGGTGTGTTAGTCACGCTTGATAATTCTTCAGCAATTGTTGCTGAATTGGGAATTGCACGTAACCTTGAAACTGTTAATGCTGCAGGTCTCTTTCACCCTGGGTCGGTAGTGAATGCCAAAGTAAGAAAAGCTGATCACCCGGTATTATATGGTTATCCTGATGTGTTTCCAATTTTCCGCGGTATCGCTCCTGTACTTCAAACTGAAGTTTACGACCGCAGTATGATGCTACTTCAGTATGGAACAACTCCCTTGAAAGACGAAAATGCATATAAAGGTCCGATCATGGGATTACCTGATGTAAAGCCTTCGAAAACCATTGCTGCTAAAACTTCGAAAGATGTCCCATACGTCCTTTCCGGGATGGTGAGAAATGAACAAACAATTATTGGTCATGGAACCATCTTTAACGTACCTGTTGGCTCGGGAAGAGTGATTGCTTTTACATTTGATCCGTTGCATCGATTCCTGAATTTGCATGAAGCTCCGTTGGTGTGGAATGCTTTGGTGCATTGGGACCATTTGAAATAGTTACCGGATGCCTGTCACTGGGTGCCGGTGGTTTTGCAGTTAAATTACTAACGTGGACAACTAAATAAAATTCATAATAAAGAACCGGCTTGCGACACAAATATGTTACAAGCCGGTTCTTTATTTTACTAGTTGTCGATTGCTGTTTAGAGGATCTCCATCAAATGGATTAATCAAGCTTTCAGCTTTCCACTTTCAACTTCTATCATTTATCACGCTTCACTATCTCAATCACGATCCTCCGCTTCGAAGCATCACGATAAATTATAGCCGGGCCGAAGGATGTAAGGATTAACTTATCACGTGACTTTAAAGTAGCAAATTGAGTTGGCGGAATCTCTGGCGTGTCAACATCATAGAGTAAAAATTTCTTTGATACCCCAATAAGCACATGTTGTCCATCTGTAAGAAAGGTGGCAAAATCGTGCCAGGGCCCCACCGCAAAAGTTCGATACTGCTTCACCTCACCGTTATAAGTGGAAAGAACAACAGAGGTTACAAAATCAATCTTGTTTTCGACATTGCCACCCAAGCCCGGAACATAACCACCGCCTAATAAAACACCGACAGCAATACTTGCTGCAGTAGTAGCAATCACTTTGGTGGCGTCTAACTTATAACCTTCCCCGATAAGAATAAGATTCCCATCTTTATCAAATACAGATCCCATGAGATGCCTTCGGTATTTCCCCATTCGGTCAATAGTATCAACTTTGTCGAATAACCTGTTTCCTCGCATGTCAAACATTGTCATAAAAAAATGACTGTTCTTTAATTTTTGTCCCTGAGATTCATCACCTGCAATCATAAGTTGAGATCCATTACTGACCACTACAGCAACATTTCTAAGATTGCGACCTGAATTATATAAAACCGTTTTCTTCATTTCTCCAGTCCACTTGTTAATGAACTGAATAACATGAGAAGCCTGGCTATTAGTTACAAGTCGGTTTACTCCAATAATAAGAGAATCGGTAATTTGAACATGATCAAATGGCGAAATATTAATGCTCCAGAGCGGGGAACCATCCTGAATACTCCAGGCAACCAGCCTGGGGGAATAGCTACCACCAGGAACAAAGACATCCATCAGTAGAAGTTCAGGGTGTTGGTCGGAAAGGAAATTCAATCCTATATTTTTAATTTTTATCTCTTTTCCAAAATAGGATTTAAAATCAAGTGAGGTTTTCCTGTAAGTAAATTGAAGTTTTCCTGACTTATCAGCTATAAGAAAATCAAAAAAAGAAATGCCATTGGACTTTGTTTCGAACACATGATAAGTATACAATTCATTTGAACCACTCGTTATAAAAATTGAAGTTCCCTCAATCTCGTATATAATTGAATCAATAGGTTGAAGATTTTCGCTTAAAAATACTTTGCTATAATACGTATGTGTTTTTGTCTGCTTTGAGCGGAACAAGCAATAGACCTGGCTTCCATCATTGGTAACAGAGAAATTATCTTCAGTATTAATGTAATTGAAAGAATACTGCTGCGAATGGACAGCCTGGGATGTAAAGAGAAAAAATAGAAATATAATTTTTAACTGTTTCATTCAGGTGCCGCTAAGACAGTGTGTATTTGGGAATTGTCATACCAGGAGTTCACCAATTAGATCGCTATCTGGCTTAAAAGTCACTCTTCTAAATTCTATTCAAATCCACTCAGATGTCACAAAATTAAGGCATTAACAAACATAAAGTAGTATTAAAGTTTTTGCGCTAAACTTCTTATCTTCATTACAACTGCCATCCAATGTGGGATTTTACTACCATTTCAAAGACCGGGAAACCATTTCTTATTGGTGTAGTTGTCTTTTTAACCGTTGCCATATTAAGTCAATACCTGGGATATCAACAAAACCATGATTCGGTCCTTTTTTATAGCACGTCTTTTTCAATACTCGGTTTTATTTTGTCTGTTACCGCCGGACTATTTGCTTATACCCTCACCACACAAGCAACTAAATTAAATGAGTCGGTTAAACAAAAGCAGTTAATTTATTCACAACACCAATACAAGGCTACGCTGGAACGAGTAAGTGACGCCTTTATCGCCTATGACAAAGATTGGCACTATACTTATGTCAATCAAAAAGCGGCAAAAGTTCTGAATCTCAATGCCGATGAAATATTGGGCAAAAGAATCTGGAGTGAATTTCCGGCGTTGAAAACTCAGCCGATCTATCAGGCTTATCAACAAGCCATGGAGGAACAGCGGTATGTTTTTATCAAATCTTACTTACCAGAATCGGATAGCTGGTTTGAAAATCATCTCTACCCCTCTCAAGATGGTCTTTCTGTTTTTTTTCATGATGTTACGGAAAGTAGAAAGGCAAAGGAAAAACTTAAAATCAGTGAAAAATATTTCCGGGCGCTAGTTGAAAATATTTCAGATGCCATCGTGTTGTTGGATCGCAATGGAAAAGTAACATATCAATCTCCCGGCACAGAACGAATCAGCGGTTATTCCCTCAACGAAATTCAAATAATAGACGGCCTTGATTTGATTCATCCAGATGACAAAGCGGAAAGTGCG
>JANYDR010000650.1 GCA_025363495.1 Cyclobacteriaceae bacterium
ATTTGAAGGCGACTACACCTGAAATCAGAATTTATTTTATCGGGAAAAAATATACGCATCCTGTTATCGATAAATGTATTCATGTAGACAAGTTGCTTGACAGGGATGAATTATTAAAAGATCCTGAAATTCTAAGAGGGATAAATGCCGATTCGATACTTTTTATTTATCCTGATCGGGATTTAGCAAAGCTTGCAAGGAAGTTGGAAATCAGACGAAGAGTAGCAACAGCACACCGATGGTTCAATTGGATATACTGTAATTACCGGGTCGACTTCAGCCGTTTGAGATCTCGTCTGCACGAGAGTCAGTTGAATTTTAAATTACTTTCTCCATTCAAAATGTTTTGGGATTTTGATTTAAAAGAAATTGGTGATTTCTATGGGCTGGTACCGCCATTACAAAATCACAATGGTCACCTCTCATTAAGTCATTTCAATCTCATATTGCATCCAAAATCCAAAGGAAGCGCACGGGAGTGGGACATGAATAATTATTATTCACTGGCTCAGTCACTTCCTTCTGATCAGTATAAAATTTTTATTACTGGTTTAAAAGAGGAGGGCGATTTGATCCGCAGCGAAATGCCTGGGATTTTTGAGCTTCCGAATGTGGTTGATTTAACGGGCAAAATGAACCTGGATGATCTTATGTCATTTATCAGTCAGGCTGACGGATTAGTAGCCTGTAGTACTGGAGTTCTTCATCTGGCATCAGCGCTGGGAAAACACACCTTGGGGCTTTACTCTCCAATGAAACCAATTCACCCGGGCAGATGGATGCCTATTGGTAAGAATGCAAACTACCTGGTGATCAATAAGAATTGCAGTGACTGCAAGAGGAGCAAAACGTGCCAGTGTGTGAATGACATAACAGTTGGTCAGGTGCGTAAAAAAGTGGAAGAATTTACTCTTCAGGTAAAATCTCAAAAGAGTCTGGCTGAATATTAGTCAATGGAACAACATGAGAAAGTTCCAGATTGCTGTTATTTTAGTCAATTATAATTCCACCAACTATACTATTGATTGCGTTCGCTCAATTGAGCAACTGACTGATTCGTCTCTCCAATACCAGATAATTATCGTTGACAATAATTCGCGGGATGATGAGTTTAAAAAACTGGAGGTGCTTCAGGCTAATCAAAACATCACCATTTTCAGGAGTAAGATAAATTCAGGATTTTCAGGAGCTAACATGATGGGTGTTCAACTTGCGGACGCTGAGTATTATTATTTTTTGAATAATGATTGCAAACTGCTTAATGATTGTCTCTCCATTCTTTATGTGTTCATGGAAAGTAATCCTGCGGTTGCCAATGCTTCTGGTGAGATGTTTATAGCCAATGGAGAATACGAGTATAACTTCAGATACTTCCCAACGCTTTCATTAAAGCTGTTTGGATCTGGTCTGTTGAGAATTTTTAATCCTGATAAATTTCCTGACAGGCATAAAAGAATGAATATCCCTACCCCGGTTGACCTCGTAAATGGAAGCTCAATGTTTATCAGGGCGCGGGCATTTGAGGAAATAGGTGGATTTGACACGAACTATTTTTTATACTCTGAAGAGGAGGATATTGCTCTTCGTCTTAAAAGAGCCGGATACTCTACTTTTCTTATCCCGGCCGCAAAATATCAGCACTTCATCAGCAAGAGCACACAATCGGATGGTAAAATCAATCTTGTGTTTTTAAAAGAATTTTATATTTCCTTTTTCTACTACTTCAGAAAAAACTATGGTTATCTTTATCGATTGGGCATGCAGGTTTTTTTCTTTTTTAAGATAGGCCGTAAATTCTATAAGAGTTGGGATTATGCCCGGCTTGCTCTTTTTATTGCATCGGGTGCGCCTGTCAGGCATAGCCTGAGGTTCAAACAGAAAATCAGTAGTGACAAGGATTAAAAACCACTCTATGTCGGTAGATCTTAGAAAAAAACCTGAAAAATATTTTACCGGCAATCGCCCGGAAATGCTGAAGTATATTCCTGCTGAGGCAAAGCGAATCCTTGAGATAGGATGCGGTGAAGGTAACTTCGGTGCTTACATCAGGAAAGATTCCGGTGCCGAGGTGTGGGGCGTTGAATATGAAGTTGCGGAAGCCGAAATAGCTGCCAAACAACTCGATCGCGCGTTTTCAGGAGATGTTGCAGCCGTGATGCACGAATTGCCTGATGGCTACTTTGACGTGATCGTCTGTAATGATGTGCTGGAGCACTTGACCGATCCTTATAGCGTACTTGAGAAATTTAAATCCAAATTAACCGGCGAAGGAATAGTCGTAAGCTCTCTTCCCAATATCCGGTACTTTCGAACATTCTTCGATTTTGTGCTTCATAAAAACTGGGACTACACGGACAATGGCATTATGGATAAAACTCACTATCGTTTTTTTACAATTAAAAGTATCCGGAAAATGTATGAAAGCTTAGGATACGAAGTCATCATACTGGAGGGGATCAATGCAACAAAATCAATCCGACCTGTCTTGTGGAACTTGCTTTTCCTTGGTGCTTTTTCTGATATAAAATATCTACAGTTCGCAACGGTGGCTCGTCCTTTGAAAAAATCGATATCTAAATAGATTAGTAGATTAACAACAAGCGGTTATAAGAAATGAAAGTCTGTGGCTTCACCATCGTAAGAAACGCTGTCAAGTTGGACTATCCGATTGTTGAAGCAATTACCTCCATATTACCACTTTGTGATGAGATGATTGTGGCTGTTGGCAATTCTGAAGACGGCACGTTGGAACTCATACGGCAAATTGATTCTGATAAAATTAGAGTAATTGAAACCATCTGGGATGACACTAAGCGCGAAGGCGGACGGACACTGGCACTTGAAACGGATAAGGCTTTTGCTGCCATTCCATCAGACATAGACTGGTGCTTTTATATTCAGGCAGATGAGGTATTGCATGAACAATATTATCGTACTGTTCGGGAAGCTATGCTTCGCTATAAGGATGACAAAGTAGTGGAAGGTCTTTTGTTTGATTACAAACATTTTTATGGTTCGTATGACTACCTGGGAAGTTCGTGGAGTTGGTATCGCCGGGAGATTAGAATTATCAGAAACGATAAAAATATTTTTTCCTACAAAGACGCTCAGGGGTTTCGCAAAAAGCCAAATGAGAAATTAAAAGTCAAACCAGTCGATGCATGTATGTATCATTACGGTTGGGTGCGTGATCCAAGAGCAATGCAACTTAAGCAGCAGACTTTCAACCGCTTTTATCATGATGATCAATGGATTGACCAACATGTAGCAAAAGCCGGTGAGTTTGATTATGGGCAGATTGACTCGCTGGAAATTTTTGAGGGCTCACATCCGGGAGTAATGTCTGAGAGGATTGAGCGATTGAACTGGAAATTTGATCATGATCTTTCCAAAAATCGGCTTTCACCCCGGGAACGATTAAAACGTTTCCTGAGTCTGTTCACTGGCCGCCGGGTTGGGGAATACAGGAACTATTCCGTCATCTGAAAATAATTTCTTCCATCCTCTCACCTTTTACCTATTTTTGAAGCCTATGGAGGAAGTCGTGCGACAGCACTATACGGATAAGGAGAAGCGGGAGATCTTCGATCATGAATTTCTGCCCCACATTAACTCCATGTACAATTTCGGTTATCGGCTTACCCTTGACAGGGATGATGCCAAAGACCTGGTTCAAGACACCTATTTCAAGGCATTCCGCTTTATAGAATCATTCCAAAAGGGAACTAACGCGAAGGCATGGCTGTTCCGGATTTTGAAGAACAGCTTTATCAATGATTATCGAAAGAAAGTCAAGGAGCCAAATAAGGTCGACTATCAGGAAGTAGAGCAGTATTATAATTCGGAAGATGTAGACCGGCAGATCACGCCAGATTTGAGGGTAGACGCTTTGAAAGACATGATTGGGGATGAAATTTCCAATGCACTCAATGCATTAGACGTTGATTTTCGTACAGTAATTATTTTGTGTGACCTGGAAGGATTTAAATACGAAGAGATGGCAAAAATCCTCGATATACCAATCGGGACTGTCCGCAGTCGTCTTCACCGGGCCCGGCAATTACTCAAAGAGAAGCTAAGTGAATATGCCAAGTCAATGGGTTATAAAAACTCCTAAGCCATGAACCTACCAACAAACCCTTTTGTGTCCAATGACGGTAAGAAGCCGACTTGTATGGAGATGCTGCAATTAATTCTGGATGGACAGGATTCTCAGGAGCAGCGCGAATATTTTAAGAATCATATGGACAACTGTATGCCATGCTTCAAGGGTTATCATGTTGATATGACGATAAAGGAATTGCTAAAGTCAAAGTGCTGTGGAGGTGAAGCTCCTGACGAGCTTGTAGCTAAAATTAAAAGTCAAATAGCGTCAACTATTTCATAATGGCGGGTAAGGCTCTGATTTTCTCCGCTCCATCCGGTTCCGGAAAGACAACCATTGTAAAACACCTGCTGAATACTAATACCGATCTAGGTTTTTCAATCTCTGCCTCTACACGGGATAAGCGAGGTCGTGTTGAAGAGCATGGAAAGGATTATTACTTCTTAAGTCCTGAAGAATTTAAAAACAAAATAATTAACCACGAATTTATTGAGTGGGAGGAAGTCTATGCCGGAAATTTTTACGGCACCCTTACGTCGGAAATTGAGCGCATCTGGTCAGAGGGAAAGAACGTAATATTTGATGTCGATGTGAAGGGGGGCATCAGTCTTAAAAATTATTTTGGGGATAAGAGTTTGGCGATTTTTGTAAAGGTCCCATCACTGGAAGTATTGGAGCAGCGACTTAACAATCGCAGTACTGAAAGTGCCGACAGCATTTCTCAGCGACTTTTCAAAGCAAAATTTGAAATGACCTTTCAGGATGAATTTGATGTGGTGTTGGTAAATGAAAATCTGCATGATTCATTAGAAGAAGCTCAGCGCTTATACGACGAGTTTAAGAAGAAGTAGAATACCCCTATCTTGAGTTCTTATTTACCGCAGAGGCACGAAAGAGAAATTAAAATAGCGTCGGCAATAAAGAAAACTTAATACAACTCTGCGACTTAGAATCTCCGCGGTGAAAATCATTAATCGATCAATGACTTCAAACCAGAAAATCGGTCTCTTCTTTGGCTCTTTTAACCCCATTCACATGGGCCACCTGATCATTGCAAATATCATGGCGGAAAATACTGATTTGACGAAAGTGTGGTTTGTTGTTTCTCCTCAAAATCCATTTAAGCCCTCGAAAGGATTACTTCATGAGTTTGATCGTTATGATCTGGTAAAGGCTGCTATTGCTGACAACTACAAACTGGAGGTTTCGGATGTAGAATTTCATTTGCCAAAGCCAAGCTATACAATTGATACGCTCACAGTGCTTTCTGAAAAGCACCCTTCTAAAACATTTAAAGTTATCATTGGTGAGGACAATCTTACCAGTTTTGAGAAGTGGAAGAACCATGATCAGATACTTGATAATTATGGCCTGTATGTATATCCAAGACCCCATGTAACAAATTCCGATTTAAAACGTCATCCGAATGTGAAAATCGTGAAGGCGCCTTTATTGGATATTTCAGCAACATACATCCGGCAATGTATTAAAGACAATAAGTCGGTACGTTATCTCGTTCCTGAATCCGTGGAGCAAATATTACGACTCCGCAATTTTTATCAGTAAAGCCATCGACATGGCAACCCCAATACCCTACTTTGCGTCTTTACTGGAGATGAAGAAACTTTTGCTTGTTAGTGCATTGCTCTTTGTTTTTCTTGGAGCTGATGCAGCCGGGATTCGGGGGATGATTAAAGGGGATGATGGCGCTCCCCTGGCATTTGCAACCATCTATGTCAAACAAACAGGTTCAGGCGCGGTCAGTGATCCGCAAGGTCATTATGAAGTAGCTCTGCCGGCGGGTCATTACGATCTTCTTTTTCATTATCTCGGGTACGAAACTCAGAGTCAGTCGGTGGATATTTCAAATTCATTCATAGAAATCAACATTACTCTTAAAACGCAGGTTATTCAGCTCCAGACAATCACGGTAAAAGCGGGTAAAGAAGATGCTGCCTATACCATCATGAGAAAAGCCATTGCGAAGGCTAAGTATCACACCCAGCAAATTGATAGTTACAGTGCTAAAGTTTATATCAAGGGGAAGGGTCAGTTAAAAGATTATCCATGGCTTGCGAAGCGAGCTTTAGAAAAAGAAGGCATTACAAAGGACCGTGTTTTTATTTCTGAATCTGTCAGTGAAATAAAATATACGCGACCCAATAAGTTTGAGGAGAAAGTGATCGCCGTTTATACGAATGGGAATAATCGTAACACCGCACCCAATGCCTATGTATTTGGAAGTTTATATGAGCCTGAGATAGCGGAGACAGTTTCACCCCTTTCGCCAAAGTCATTTTCATATTATCGTTTTGAATATCTCGGTTCGTTTAAAGACCGGTCATATGAGATCAGTAAAATAAAGGTAACACCACGCTCTAGAGGGGATAATGTATTTGATGGTGTAATTTATATCGTTGAGGATTGGTGGAGTATTCACAGCGTCGATCTGAATGCTACAAAGCTTGGTGTAAAGATTAATGTTAAGTCAATCTATAATCCAATTGAAGACAAAGCGTGGCTTCCGGTTTCACAACAGTTTTATGTTGAGGGAAAGATCTTCGGATTTGAGTTCGCAGCGAACTATCTGGCAACTGTCAAAGATTATTCGATCAAGCTCAATCCTGCGTTGCCTCAGGAAATGACGGTGATCGATGAGACGGTTGAAAAAGAGCAGGCAAAACAAGTCGAAAAAAAATTCAGCAAGAAAGGTCAGCAACTTCAGCAGCGTTTAGAGTCAGGGAAAGACGTGACACGAAAAGAGCTGAATAAATTGGTAAAAGAATATGAAAAGGTAGAACAGAAAGAACAAAAGGCCCCCGAAGTAATTGAGGAAACCAGCTACAAAGTTGATTCGTTGGCCTACAAAAAAGATTCCACTTTCTGGTCTGAAATGCGACCTGCTAAACTGACGAAGGAAGAAGAGCGCGGTTATAAAGTCGCCGACAGTATGTCGGTTGTACAGAAGAAACGGGAAGAAGGAGATTCTTTGAAACCATCGAAAAGTAAAGGCTTCCAGGTTTGGGATTTATTAAAAGGCGATCGGTATAAAATTTCCAAAACAGAAGATTTTCAGATCCACGCGCCATGGGGAGGATTCAATACCGTTGAAGGTTATAATTTAATTTATCGTGTTGGATATCTGAAGCGATGGATTAAACGTGATTCACTGAATCCTGATGCCCGACCTAAAGTGTCAAGACTTGAAA
This sequence comes from Cyclobacteriaceae bacterium, assembly GCA_025363495.1. GTDB lineage: Bacteria > Bacteroidota > Bacteroidia > Cytophagales > Cyclobacteriaceae > ELB16-189. The sequence continues at coordinate 7,315 of JANYDR010000650.1, forward strand.
TTACTCCCGTGGCACGTTATGCTTTTGATAGAAAAACGTATAGCGGTATTTTGCGTGCAGAATATCGTTCGCAGAGAAGAAGGATAACGCTGGAAGGCGGAAAATACATTCAACAATACAATGCTGAAGATCCGATTCATCCAATAATAAATACGGTCACCACGCTTTTCTTTAAGGACAACCTGATGAAGATCTATGAACGTAACTACATCGATCTTAAATGGCGTGAACAACTTGATCAAAGATTAACGGTTTACACACAATGGACATTGGCAAGACGAAGTGAACTGTTCAATAATACAGATTATTCAATTATTAATTATCGGGAGAAGCAGTATACTCCAAATGCTCCAGTCAATAATGAATTGAATGATACAGGCTTTTTGCCACATAATGCACTTACCGGTCTTGTTGGATTCGAAGCACGACCGTGGCAGAAATACAGGATTCGCAATGGTAGAAAATTTCGGGTAGATAATTCATCGCCCATCTTCAAAGCTGAATATCGGGGTGGCTTTGGAGCGCTTGGCAGTGACGTAAAATTCAGTCAGGTTGAATTGGGAATTCGTCAACAAGTGAAATTTGGAATAAGAGGTACGCTGGATGTTGCTGTCAAAGGCGGCACGTTTCTGAATACAGATAAAATGTATTTCATGGATTATGAACACTTTCTTGGTAACCGCACGGCGATTGTCACCAGTGATCCGATCGGTAGTTTCCGTTTATTGGATTACTATAAATACAGCACTAAGGACAAATATTTTACAGCGAATATGCATTATCACTGGCGCAAATTTTTGATTACAAGAATTCCCTATGTACGTCTTGCGGGCATCACCGAAAATATTTTCGTTAATTATCTATACACGCCAACCTCCAAAAATTATACTGAAGTAGGATATGGGCTTGACGGCATTTTGCGCCTCTTCCGTCTTGAGTTTGCGGCATCCTTTCAAAATGGAACATACACGGAGAGTGGCTTCCGGATTGGTATTTCATCCCAGATCGGGGTGAATTTTAATGATTAATGCATTAACCTTTGCGTAATTTGCCTTTGTAACATCGTCTGCTTGTTGGCAGACTGGCGGATAAATATACCATGCCTCTTTCAATCAATGATTTCTTAACACTAAGAAAAACTCATTCTGTAGTGGATGTCCGCTCAGAAGGAGAGTTTGAGTCGGGCCACGTCCCAGGGGCTATCAACATTCCGTTGCTCAATAATGAAGAGCGAATAATTGTTGGAACAACCTATAAACAAAAGGGCCAGCAACAAGCCATCAATGAAGGCTTCAGATTAGTAGGACCAAGGTTATCGGATATTATCCTTGACGCGGAGAAAATTGCTCAGGGCAAAGAAATACTGGTGCATTGCTGGCGCGGAGGTATGCGTTCAAATAATTTTTGTCAGTTCGCGGCAATGGCGCGAATCAGGTCGCAACAACTTACTGGTGGGTACAAAGCTTATCGTGGAGTTGCTCTTGAATCGTTTAAAAAACCGTTGCAGATCACATTGATCGGTGGGTGTACCGGCAGCGGAAAGAGTGAAGTGCTGCGGACATTGGCATTGCACGGAGAACAAATTCTTGATCTGGAAAAACTTGCCAGTCATAAGGGTTCTGCTTTTGGTGGGTTATTGATGCCACCGCAGCCGACGACCGAACAATTTCAAAATGACTTGTTTGAAGAAATTCTGAAACTGGATTTATCAAAACGGGTGTGGGTTGAAGATGAGTCGATTGCTATTGGAAGAATATTTTTGCCCAATGATTTCTGGCAGACTATGACGATGAGTCCGGTTATACAGATGGATGTACCAAAAGAAGTTCGTATTCAGCGACTGGTTGACGAATATGGTCCGGCTGATCGTGAAGTGTTTTTACAGATAATGGGAAAGATTGTAAAAAAGTTGGGTGGTCAGCATTATAATTCCGCAAAAGAAAAACTTCTTGAAAATGATATGACCTCAGTGATGGACATACTTCTCACCTATTATGATAAAGCTTATCTGGGAAGTCTTGAGAAAAGAAAGCCAAAAGTTAAAGAAGTTGTTTCATGGGATGGGGTTGTTGTAGATTCTTATGTGAGTAAATTAATTAATATACCTCTATGAGTTTAAAATAATATGGACTCCATCAAACTAACTCAATACT
>JANYDR010000662.1 GCA_025363495.1 Cyclobacteriaceae bacterium
GAACTATCAGTAATGTTCCCAGTTGTTGATATTCCCGCACAGCCCCAATCAGGGATGCATCCGGGTTGTCTATGTTATTAAGTATAACAAGATCTGCCTGTCTCAGTACGCCAAGATCTACATTGCCCGTTTCGAAAGATCTGAAAACAAACAGATCCTTGTTGCCAAATACTTTTTCAATAAATGTATTACCACTTTTTACTTCCACTATTTTTATTTTCTCCGAAAAATTCAAGGTGAAATAAAATTCATTATCAAAGCTGACAGGAAAATCAGTAAAGCTGACAACTGCTTTATTCCAGCCCTTCAAACCCTGAGCAAGATCAAATCGCGCAACAGAAGATGAATTGGACTCAAGGTCCACCGATGCCGTACCAGATTGTACATCATTGATGGTAAGCTTCAGCACGAGTCCTTCGCGTGGCTTAGCGCCGATATTCCGGAGGCGTACATTTAATACATTGCGTTGCCCACCGACTACAAACGGGTCTTCCAGGTAAGCTGAATCCACCAACACATTGGTTGCGCTTTCCAGTGGTATTGGCACCAATCGTAAAGACTGAAGACTGTCGACAGAAGAAGTAGTCACTATTCCCAGTGTTGACTTTTGAAAATCCGACACCCAAAATACATCCTGCCCCTCCTGTCCTATTCTCTGACTCACTTCTTTAAATGTTCTTGATACCGGTGACAGTCGTACCTGCGTCAGTAAATCGATCACTTCCGTTTTCGTCTTGAATGAATTCGAAAAGGGCGCGAAATCGTTGGTAAGTATCTTATAACGTGTATCGGGTGAGAACAGCGATACAACTTCTTTACTAAACCGGATACCAGCATCGAGCGCGCGAGTTTTTTCGCCAACGAGCGACAGCATACTATAAGAATTGTCAATATAGATTGTTACTTCTCTTCCGGAACTCATCTGCTCCTTTGCTGGAAGGAAGGGTTGGGCAAACGCGATTACAAGGAAGAATAAGAATAAAAGACGCGAAGCCAGAATCAAATACTGCTTTAACTTACGTTTCTGAGTTGTTTCCTGCCTTACCTGCCGTAGAAAACGGGTATTTGAGAAAAAGATACGGGTGGTCTTTCTGAAATTAAAAAGATGAATAATGATGGGAATGGAAAGAGCGGCAAGGGCCCACAGGAACAGAGGAAAAGCAAAATTCATTGACGGCAAAGCTAAGAAAAAAGAGGCCTTTGGGTTACGTCTGTTTACAAACGGCGAGGCTATTATTTTGATTTCTTCAACTTTCTTACCCTTTTTCTAATCCACCAGGCAACGGGACAGACCCATTTTGCATTTTAACAGCAGAACTAAACCAAAACAGCTACCCATTGCAGGAGATTGACCTCGTACGACATTGCCGGCAAGGTGACAGAAATGCGCAGGAGGCACTCTTTAGTCTTTATGCTGACAGCATGTTCCGGCTTTGTTTCCGGTACATCAAAAGTCAGGCGGATTGCGAAGATGTAATGATCATAGCTTTTACAAAAATCTATAGTCACGTTACAGGATTTACCTACTCGGGAAAAGGCAGTCTTGAAGCGTGGATGAAGAAGATCATGATCAATGAGTCGTTAATGTGGCTGAGGCGGAGACATAACTTCCATTTGATGGAGACGCTAAACGAATCTGTACCTGACCAGGAACTTGAACAATTCAGTCAACTGAGTACCGAGGATATTTATCAATTCATTACACAATTACCAACGGGTTACAGAACCGTTTTCAACTTATCTGTAGTAGAGGGTTACAGTCATCAGGAAATTGCGTTGGCGTTGGACATTACAGAAAGTACATCAAGGACTCAGTTATTTAAAGCAAAGACACAGCTTAAAAAAATGTTAACACAGGAGGGGTTTCATTATGGAACATGAATTTGAAAAGATCATTCGGGAAAAAGTGAACACGGCGGAGCAGACACCAGTAATCTGGGAAAAGGAATTAGTCTGGTCAAAGATCAAACTTCCTTCCATCGACAGGTCTATCGTTTTTTATTATGCAGCAGCTTCATTCGTACTAGCCGCTTCGCTGTTCTTCTATGGAATAGAACTTACCCGGCAAAAGGAATTTGACCTACAGCTAAAATCCATTGAGTTATCCATTGAGCAAAATAAATCGTACCAGGCAAGTTTAACTAAAAACGAACCTATTAATGAATTGTCTGCCTGTGTAGAATCCTCTGGCCACAATACAACTGAGAAAATATCCCCGGCGTCCTCTGGATTTAAGAAAGTAAAAAAACATGAGCAGGCGCGCCCTGTTCTATTGACGGAAGATAATATCAAGACTCAAGAGTTAAGCAAAACAATAATAACAACGCTGCAGACAGAAGAAAAATCCGTCCCGGTTACTCAGGAACAATCTGCTTCCGGTCAGTCCTCTGAGACAGTCCAGGCCATTATAAGTGGTGGTGGTCAAAATTTTCAATCGGTAGCCGGGAAGGAAAAGAGATTGAGATTTCAATTATTCAGACCAGGGGAAGATACAGATCTCGCGAACGTCCCATCCGAACCAATTACAATTCATTCAAGAATCAATCAGCATTAAAATTACAGTCATATGAAAATAACAGCCCTCATCCTTTTCGCGCTCATTTGTACAGTTCATTTTGCTAACGCACAAAGTATCAATTACTACCCAGACTCAATTCGAGTTGAATTACCGGACCAAAAATCAGTTATCGTGTTTGAGATGCGTGATTTCAAGAACAGTATATCGTTTATTCAGAATTTTCCTGCATTTCTAAAAGAAATAGTAGTTCAGGTTCAAAAAAGTTCTCCCGCTAATTTTGGTGAAACAGGTCCCAATCGTATTGAAGTTCGTCTTGTACCAGAGGGTGAAAAAGAAATTTTGACCGTTGGCGAGGTCCATTCTTACAAACCGGTGGGTGAAAAAACATTGATCAGCATTCTTCCCGTGGATCATCAGCCGACCCGGGTCACTGTTAAAGAAAAGCAAATCATTGAATTGCTTCCTCCGGGTTGGGAGTTATCGATCCTTTCAAGGGAATACAAAGTGAATTTATATTCGGAAAGCTTTAAGTTTCTGACAAGCATCGGCAATCTGGATTTTTCAGACTTGTCCGCTTATCTCCTAAAAGCCGCCGATTTAAAATCGCTTGGTAGGAGTAGCATCCGGTCAAAGATTGTCATCCGGGAAAACAAGATTGACCAAAGCACACTTAGCCGCAAATTTCCTGGCGATAATATTTCTTTAACAGGCACTGCAGGGGTAGGCCTTTTCCGCGACAAGCTTTATCCTCAACTCACTCTCACACTTGGATTGACTTTCCGGGATCATTTCAACAGGCAAAACATCCGGACATCTCTTGTGTATGACAACCTGATCTTCAGTGAAAAAATAACGGAGGGTTACCAGACGAACATCAATTCGTTTCTTTCACTAAGCTTTGAAAAAAATTTTAATAAGAAAACAAAAGGAGCTCAATGGGGCGGCGTCGGTGCAGGACTGCTGGTGAGGAGAAGTGGTGATTATTTTACCGGAAATACAGCGAAGTTTTTTTTCATTCACGAACTTGAAAATCGGAGAATAAGTATCCTTCCAGAGTTTTACCTGACGGATGATTATAAAAAATTTGCCTTTGGAATGACGTTGAAATATACTTTTTGAAAAAATAATACCCGCCCTTCACGGCATAGCTTAACATACTTGAATTTTCTATTCAATATTAAATTGAAGCTGTAAAGAATGATGGTCATAATCGACCACCATTCTTTTAATGGTCTTACTGTTGTGGTTTACCTCCCAGCATCAGCAAATCATTTACATTGATTTCCGTATAGAATTTCTTTTCTCCCTTGGAAGAATCGTAAGCACGATGCACGAGCTTACCTTCGATACAGATCTCACTTCCCTTTTTCAGATACTTGCCTGCCACATCCGCGAGCTTACCCCAGATTACCACGTTGTGCCATTGGGTGTCCTCGACTTTTTCCCCTTTCAGATTTTTGTAGGAGTCGGTAGTGGCAATCGAAAACGAAGCCTTCTTCGATTTCTCAAATACTTTTACTTCCGGGTCCTTGCCGAGACGTCCGATAAGCTGTACACTGTTTCGTAAACTTTTCATAATAATTTTGTTTTTTGGTTAAACATGAAACGAAGATTGGACAGTGAATGAATAGGAATCGTATGATAACCGATTACTTTCGTTTGTAGTCGTTTGTAATCGGGAACCCGAGGCTCGAGGTTGGAAACTGGAGGCTAGAAATTCGCAACAAGATCTGGTGATCCTGTTCCAAACATCCAACCCTCCAGCGTCAAACATCGACAGCACAAATAGTCATGTTTTCCTTTCACCGCGAACTCACCAACCCCAACTCCATTCCCTATCTTCGAATTATGCCAGAGAAAAAATGCCTGGAATGTGGTATTCCGTTTAAAGGGCGGACGGATAAAAAATTCTGCTCAGACCAATGTCGGAGTTCACATAATAATGTATTGAACAGCGACGTCAGTAATTACGTGCGCAATGTGAACAACGCATTGAGAAAAAACAGGCGCATCCTTGACTCTATGAACCCGGGTGGAAAAATCAAGGTTGCGGCTTCGAGGCTAAAGGAAGAAGGATTTGATTTTCGTTACCACACTACCACTTATACTACCAGGGACGGTGTTATATATTATTATTGTTATGAACAGGGTTATCTTCCTATCGAAAAAAACTATTTTCTATTAGTAGTAAAACAGGATTTCCAGGGGTGAAAGGGAATTATAAATCATAAGTTATGAATTATGAGTTGCCGTATCGTCTGGTTAGCACTTTTAACGTATCCGCATTTAGTAATGGAATTATTTACTGATTATGACTTGCTGTTCAAGCAGAGAGTTGAGCTTCTTGTTGAAGTCAGATGTTTTGTTGCCCAAAGGAGAAAAGAATCCCTCGTCAAATGTCTCGACCAGTACGATTGCTTTTTTTATGATGCTCTTGCCCTTATCGGTAAGAGCTACTGTCTTGGCACGGGTATCAGTTAAATGCTCCTGTCGCTGAATAAATCCTTTCTGCTGAAGGGTCCTTAATACAGTTGATGTCGTCATAGGATCTATTTTCGTATGGGAAGAAAGTATGATTTGAGTAACGCTCTGTCCCTGCAACGTCAGCCAATAGATGCTTGCCATCAGCACAAACTGTGAATGTGTAAGATCAAATTGCATCAATGCTTTTTTAATTTCCCGTTGCCATAAGTTGGTAACCTGCCACAATAAAAAGCCGGAGCTCTCTTCTGCTTTTTCGACACTGAATGGGTTGTCCGATTTTTTTGACATAGAATGTTAATTTTTGTTTAACCACGAAGTCACGAGGCTACTAAGTAAGACTCAATTACTTCGAGCCTTCTTTGTGTCCTCGTGACTTCTTGGCATACAATTTTATTCAACGTTTCTTAGCTGCCTTTATCTGATGCTGAAATTCCCCCGGAACGCCATCCGCTATCTTTTGCGCCACCAGCTTCACCCAAAGAAATCTTAACAGTCCTTCCACCTTCATTGTAGTGGTTAATTTCAACCCTTCCGGTGTCTCTTCAAAAATGTGCTCACCATACATTTTAGCCAACGGGAATCTGGTCAGGTCGACAAATTTCTTGTTTTCCACCGTTTCTATAAGCTCAATGTTAACATTTGGACCGCCCTTGGGTCGCAATAAAAACCGATTGCCCTTTACAAAGGCACCATCCATTTTGGCGAATTCAATTCCCTCGTCCCAGGTATGCCAATTATTGACATCGGCAAAGAGCTTCCACATTTGTTCTTTTGTGACTTCTCTGGTCACAATGGAGTGAGATTTTGTCCACATAATCGTATCGTTTTAAATAATATGTACAAATATTATAAGTACACATATAATATCCAAGTAATATGAATTACTTTTTCACCATTCCTGCAAATCTTTATTTAACGAGGTCTTTTCTCAAATTTGGGAAAGCTGCTTTCAGCTTTTAGCTTTAGGCCCTCAGCTTCTAGCTTTGTAAACTATTAATCAACCAATCTATGACCCACTGGTCTCTCGAAGGAAAAAAGGCAGTCGTAACAGGAGGTACAAAAGGCATTGGTTTGGCCATTACCCAGGAACTTCTCGATCTCGGCGCAGAGGTACTGGTAGTCGCCCGCAATACCCAACCAATTGAAAATAAATTACGCGGCAGCGCCCGCCTCTTTAGACTTGACGGCGATATGGCGGACGCAGGATTTCGAAAACTGCTGCTGCAAAAAGTCAGGGATAACTGGGGAATGCTGGATATCCTTGTCAATAATGTAGGAACCAACATCCGGAAAAAATTCATCGAGTATCCGGAAGAAGAGTATCGCAAAATATTTGAGATTAATCTTTTCAGCATGCTGGACCTTACTCAAGGCGCCTTTGAATTATTAAAAGCTTCAGAAGGTGCAAGTGTCATCAACATTGCTTCCGTTGCCGCAAGCTTTGATCTTCAGTCGGGAACTCCATACGGAATGACAAAAGCAGCCATTGTTCAAATGAGTCGTCATCTGGCAGCTGAATGGGCGCCGTTTAAAATTCGTGTGAATTCCGTTTCGCCATGGTACATCGAAACGCCTTTAACAGAAGCTGTGCTTTCACAACCTGATCGTCTTGAAAAAATTATTGCACGCACTCCCCTCGCTCGTGTAGGCCAACCGGAGGAAGTGGCCGGCATCGTTGCCTTTCTGGCGATGGATAAAGCAAGTTATATCACCGGACAGAATGTAATGGTGGATGGAGGAATGTCGGTGAAGGGACTTTAGTTTATTTGTTAATAGTTGTCATGTTTAAACACTAAACGTCAACTCTATTCAAGTCCTTTCAGGTTGCAAGTCTCAGGTTACAGGTTTCAAGGCTGACCAGATAGTTTGGAGCCGGTAGGTTGAAATGTGCGGCTAAAAAAGGTCTTTAAATAGTATCGACTATTCCAATTTAAATATGACGCTAGATAAATCATTAACATTTCTAATTATACTCGGGCTTCTTGCATGCTCTGAGAAAAACAAAATTGTCCCCGGCACTTCGCTCGAACTTGCCATTGAAAGGAAAAATAACATAAGCAATCTCAAGTATGCGCTCTATTTCGATATTCCATTATTACAAAAAGACAGTATCCCGGCCAGTGTTACAATACGATTCGATTTAAAGAATGCCTCAGATGTTCTTCAACTCGATTTCAATGCATCACCAGAAAACATTAAAAAAGTGAGCGTCAACGAAAAGGAAATCAGGATCGTCTGCGAAAACGAACATCTTCTCATTGATAAAAAATATTTAAAAGACGGCGCAAATGTTGTCAGCGTCGAATTTATTGCAGGAGAAAAAGCACTTAATAGGAATCCGGATTACCTGTATACGTTATTTGTACCGAGTCGTGCAGCATCCTGCTTTCCTGTTTTTGATCAGCCTGATCTGAAAGCGATTTATCATCTTGAATTAAACATTCCCTTCGATTGGCACGCGGTCTCCAATGGAAAAATAATCTCTATTGATTCCTCTGGAAATAAAAAACGCTACAGTTTCAGCGACACCAAACCAACCAGCACTTATCAGTTTGCCTTTACTGCCGGAAAGTTTTTTAAAGCCTTCGATCCCGAAGCCAATATGACTATCTATTATCGTGAGACAGACACAGTAAAAGTGGCGCGCAATCTTCCTAAAATTTTTGAGCTTCATCGTAAAGCCTTAGGCTGGTTAAAAAACTATACAGGCATTCAATATCCATATGAAAAATTTGACTTCGTGCTGATGCCAGCGTTCCAGTTTGGAGGAATGGAGCATCCTGGAAATATTTTCTATCGTGAAAGAAGTTTATTCCTGGATCCGTCTGCCTCCGTAAATGAAGAACTTGGAAGGGCCGGACTCATCGCTCACGAAACCGCGCACATGTGGTTTGGAAATCTTGTGACCATGAAATGGTTTAATGACGTTTGGCTTAAAGAGGTGTTTGCGAATTTCATGGCTTCGAAGATCGTCGATCCTGATTTTCCTCAGATTAATCACAAGCTCCGTTTTCTTATGGGTCATTACCCATCCGCCTACGCCATTGACCGCAGCGAAGGGTCGCATCCTATTCAACAACCATTGGATAATCTGAAAAACGCGGGCAGTGTTTACGGTGCGATCATTTATCAGAAAGCACCCATCATGATGAGAAATCTCGAATCGCTCATGGGTGAAGATGATTTCCAAAAGGGTTTACAGGAATACCTTGTAACATTCTCCTATGAGAACGCCACGTGGGACGATCTGGTAAACGTACTGAAGAAGTACACCAATCAGGACTTAGAAGTATGGAACAACGCGTGGATCAAGAGCAAAGGAATGCCAGAGATTACATACGAGCCTACGCTGGATAAAAAAGCTATAGAAATAAAAGTAATTAATGATTCAAACGGAATTACATGGCCACAGTTCTTTTACTATGATTTTAAATTCAACGAAAAAGATCATTTAAAAGAAATTGAAATTAAGCGGGGTAAACCGGCATTGATCACCGGCAGCGATACTGCCGGATCCAACGTCATTCCCAATTATCAGGGAAGAGGCTACGGTTATTTCCTTGCGAATGAAACAAGCAGAAACAAAATGTTAGAGTCCGTTAATCAATTTAATGATCCGGAAGTACGTGCTGGAATTTGGATGAATAATTGGGAATACTTATTGCGTGACGAACTTGATCCTCTGCTTACGCTTCAAAAATTGTTATTGACGCTTGAGAAAGAAAAGGATCCATTGTTGATAGAATACCTATCTGATAAAATCGGGATAATTTTCTGGCAATTCATAACACCTGCACAACGGCATATCATAAGTAAACAAATTGATGATACTCTTTTTGAACAGATCGCCTTATCAACCGATAAATCATTGAAGCGAACGCTTTTTAATTGTTACAAGAACGTAGCATTAAGTCAGGAAGGAATTATCAACCTGAAAAAACTCTGGAAAGATGAAATCACGCTTGGACTTGAGCTGTCCGAAAGAGACCACATTCAGCTTGCGTATGAATTGGCAGTGCGTGAAGCTGAAGGTCACGAAGCCATTTTAAAAGAGCAATTGGAGAAAATTACAAACCCCGATCGCAAAGCTGAAATGGAATTTATTATCCCATCGCTTTCTCCTGACGCTGCTGTACGTGATACGTTTTTTGAAAGTCTGAAAATTAAAGAGAACCGTACACATGAACCGTGGGTACTGGACGCCCAACGTTACCTGAATCATCCGTTGCGCGCAAAATATTCAACGAGGTACGTAAAGCCAAGTCTTCAATTGCTGGAGGAGATGCAGAAAACTGGTGACATCTTTTTCCCGAAAGGATGGCTTGATGCTACACTTGGAGAATATCAATCGGGAGAAGCCGCCGAACAAGTTCGTGCTTATCTCGCAGAGAATCCCGGACTTCGGCAAGATTTAAAAAATAAATTATTGCAATCAACGGATATGTTGTTCCGGGCTGAAAGAATTGTGAAGAAGGATGTAAATAATTCCAAATAATGAATTCGAAATTTCAACTCAATCCACTTTAATATTTTACATTTCAAGTTTCACATTTTAGATTCTGAATGTAAAACGCCCAATATTAAATTAAAAATGTAAAAGTGTACGGAGTGGTAACCACTTTCAATAAATATTTATATAACAGTTTTATCGCAACAATCTTCCCTCAATCCACGTAAGTGTAGTGAACGTACACACTACATTAGGTGTTATAACGTATATGTTACTCTCTTTAAAAAACTAAAAAAGAAGAATAAACGGTCATTCGATGAGAGTACAGAATTTTCAGGAACAGCAGGAGCGAATGGCCTTTATATTATTGGGGAATATGAGTTGGACGACCATTTATATTGTTGGAAAGACAGATTTCAGAGAAGACGTCAGGAAAAGGTTAGAGCATTCAAACCAGCGCTATATGCCTGGTTTCATCAATAGTTCTTCCGGAGAAATGACGCATGATCTTTATTGGCTGGACGGCCGTACAGACCTGCGTGCCTTTAAAGAGGCCATCGGCGGAAAGCTTGTATGGAAGCACAGGCTGCGTTTCTACAGCACGTTGGAAGAATTCCTGAAGTCACAGCAGGAAAAGGAAGCAAACGAACTTTCAGAACGCGAGCGCGAGATGATTGCAGAAATGCAAAGCGTACACTAGAGATTTAGGAGCATCAAGGTTGACAAATTCAACTTTGCTGGATTTCATTTTCGCCCCTTACACAGAAATTGGGATCATAGATTTAAATAAGAAAAATTAGTTTTTCACTTCAAAACTCTGTGTGCATTTTCGCCGTGGATCTCCATGCCGTGTTGAATGCATTAGCGCATCCATGCGCGAGCTAATAGATACATCCGAAAATTACTTATCTTAGACTTGAATTTCCTGATTGCCGTCCTGCTAAAACCTAAACCAAACTCACAATGAAAAAGAAAATCCTGATCGGCGTTGCCGTGCTTGTACTCGCCATAGTTGGTGTCGTACTCTACGGAGCACTAGTTGCATCAAAACGGAGTCCGATAAAAACAACTACCTATGAAGGACAAGGCCTTGATATCAAAGTCGTGTATTGCCAACCTTATAAAAAAGGCAGATTGATTTTTGGAGAAGATAGAGATGGTGCACTTCAACCCTACGGAAAATATTGGAGACTTGGCGCCAATGCTGCTACTGAAATTACATTCAACAAGAACATTAATTTTGCAGGTAAGCCTGTTAATGCCGGAACATACCGCATGTATGCAGTGCCAGGAGCAACAACATTTCAGGTTTCACTCAATAGCGAAACAGGAGTCTATTTTGGCGTCAATGAACCAGACTATACAAAGGATATAATTAAGGTCGACGTACCGGTAGCAACTTCACCGGAGACGGAGCAATTCGTCATCAATTTCGCCAGCGATTCAACCGGAGTAAATATGGACTTTGTATGGGACAAAACTCTTGTGCGCGTTCCTATCACCGTTCAATAATCTTTTCTAAAAATCGTGGCAGGTTTTTCCAAAAAACGCTGGATACTTTTGCCGGTTGCTGTAATTGTATTTCTCCTTGTGGCTTACTGGCTCATCGGGGAAATTCTATACCGCCCGAATGTAATGGATGTTGAAGAATACGAACCGGTCTCCACACTCGTTGTTCCTCAACATCCATTAACACACGCAAAGTTTCCATTCATTGATGTTCATAATCATCAATATACGATGCCACTTTTAAGCCTCGACAAGCTTGTGGTCGAGATGGATTCTCTGAACATGGGCGTTATGGTCAACCTCAGCGGCTTCCGGGGAAAAATTCTGGAGTGGTCGCTCGACAATGTGAATAATCATTACCCAAACCGTTTTGTAATTTTTCTCAACATCAACTTCGAAAATCTCGATGATAAGGGATGGCCTGAAGAACCATTAAAAATGTTAGAGGAAGCGGTCAAGCAGGGAGTGAAGGGATTGAAAGTCTATAAAGAACTCGGCCTCGATGATAAAGACAATGATGGAAATCGGATTGCCATTGATGATCCGCGTCTTGATCCAATTTGGGCAAAGTGTGGCGAACTCGGCATTCCTGTTCTTATCCATTCTGGCGAACCTTCTTCTTTCTGGAAACCGAAGGATAAATATAACGAACGTTGGCTTGAACTTAAGGAAAAGCCAGACCGCTATCGGCCTTCCGATAAGTATCCTCCATTTGAAACAATCATGGCAGAACAGCATCACGTGTTCCGCAAACATCCTGAAACAAAATTCATTGATGCTCATCTTGGCTGGTTTGGAAACGATCTTGAGCGGCTTGGAAAACTGTTTGACGACATGCCGAATGTTTATACCGAACTAGGTGCTGTGCTTGCCGAATTAGGACGTCAACCAAAATTTGCGAGAGCCTTTATGATCCGTTATCAGGATAGAATTTTATTTGGGAAAGACACCTATAAAAAAGAAGAGTATTACACTTACTTCCGCGTATTGGAAACCGGAGACGAATATTTTGACTACTACCGTAAGCGCCACGCACATTGGAAGATGTATGGACTGGAGTTGCCAGATTCTGTTTTGAAGAAAGTGTATTACAAGAATGCACTTAATGTAATTCCGGGGATCGACAGGAGTTTATTTGAAGAGGCTGCTCAAAAGAAATAGTACAAGTTTTGCCATCTATTCTATCAAACAAAACTAAATTTGAATCAAAGTCGAATACATTTCCCAAAGATCTCACAGATATAACTCGCTGATTTTCGCGGATGCGTGCTGATTTGCTTTCAATCCGTGGTAATTTAATCGCACGCAAAGTTTTTTTATTTCTTTATCCGTAAAATCTGTGCAATCCGTGGGAAAGTTCTTTATTTCTGGTCGAAGTAGTTAGCGAAAACCTACTGCCTCGTATAATTACAAATCGCTCCCCTCGCCCTCAACGAGTCCGCCACCCTTCCAACATCCTCCTTATTCTCAAAAGGATTTCCAATAATCCCCAGCATCTGAAGTTTGGAAAGGCTTTCCCACTCCAGCGGAAACTTATAAATATAGTTGCGGGAGATATCAAGATTCTCCAACTCACTTAACGTTAACAAAGAACCTGGTATCGTAGTGAGGTAATTATTGTTAAGACGAAGCACCCTCAACTGCTTCAGTTCTTTCATAGATTCGGGAAGGATTCCTAAACCATTGTCATGGATATAAAGCTCCCGTAAATTAGAAAGGGTTCCGATATTGTCCGGAAGGTTCGTCAGCTTATTATTTGACAGATAAAGTATTCTGAGATTTGTAAGTCACTGTTGTCCGGGGAAATAAGGGAGAAGTTTCGTAAAAAACCTCTCCCAGCTATCTTTGATGTTACCACACATTCAAACCTAGCATGATCAAAAATACATTTTTTACCGGACAACAGTGATTCGGTAATTCTTTTATGAGACTACCCATCAATCGTCGAATTAACAAATCACCGAATTAATTTACAATTTCTTAAGTCTTTCCACCATTTCAAATACCGCCGGGCATACAAGTG
>JANYDR010000039.1 GCA_025363495.1 Cyclobacteriaceae bacterium
ATGTTCTTAAGAACAAGATATTCTCAGAGATTAATTTAATTGGCTTGGGAATTGGGCTGGCAGCCTGTTTGCTGATTTTTCAGTTTGTCACTTTCGAACTTAGCTATGACAAGTTTAATGGAAAATTCGATCGGATCTACCGTGTTACCAATGACCGATTTCAAAACGGAAAGCTCATTCAGCATGGCACGATCATGTATCCGACGATCGGTTCTGTCATGGCAAAGGATTTTCCTGAAATAGAAGAGCATACCAGGATAATGCCCAGTGGATATTTGAACGTTAAATCGGAAGATAAATTGTTTCACTTTGAGAACCACATCTATGCAGATCAGCGATTCCTTTCCGTGTTCAGTTTTCCGCTGCTCTCAGGGGATTCGCTCACGGCCTTGAAAGATCCATATTCAGTGGTCTTGCCAAAAAAAATAGCTGATAAATTATATGGAATAAGAGACAATAATTATGGATCTGTAATTGGAAAAGTATTTTATGAAGGTCTTGATCCGCAACCTTACAAAGTTACTGCAGTGTGTGTGGATATACCTGAAAATTCCCATATACAATTTGAGGCTCTCGTTGCCTATTCGACTCTAATAACACCAGATCACAGTGATGCTGACGACAGTTGGTCCTGGTCTGACATGTACCATTACCTGGTGCTGAAGCCGGGTGTTGACTACAAGACCCTTGAGAATAAATTTGATGCTTTTAGCGAACGATATTTTCATGGGGATAAAGTATCTGGGAGTGTAGAGAAGTTTTACCTCCAACCGCTTAGTGAAGCCCATCTTTATTCAGATTATGAATATGACATTGCGAAAAAATCCAATGGAAAAGCTGTATGGGCAATGCTTATCGTCGCGGGATTTATTCTTCTCATTGCCTGGATTAATTACGTTAATCTGACCACTTCAAAAGCACTCGACCGGGCAAAGGAAGTGGGCCTCAGGAAGGTTATGGGTGCCTTCAAATCGCAATTGGTGAAGCAGTTTATTTTTGAATCGTTACTTATCAGTGGACTGGCACTGATGATTTCTATTGTAATAGTTCAATTAGTTCAAAGGCCTTTCAATACTATTATTGGAGGCGACCTTTCTCTTTGGAAAATACTGGTCGGATTGGATTCTGCCAACGCAGCACTTCTGCTGATCCTGATGTTACTCGTCGTATTTGCGGCTGGATTCTATCCTGCATTTGTTTTATCTTCTTATCAGCCAGTGACGATTTTGAAAGGCAAGTTTCAACGCTCTTCGAAAGGACAATTCTTACGTAAGGGATTGGTTGTATTTCAATTTACAGCATCTGCAGCATTGATCACTTGTACCGTTATTATTTCAAAGCAACTGCGCTTTATGAATAACGCTGATCTTGGAATTAATATCAGGAATACCATGATCGTGAGGGCACCAGAAAGGACAGCCTGGGATTCAACTTTTATCGCGCGTGTCGAAAGTTATAAACACGAACTCCTTGGTATTGAAGGGGTGCTTGCTGCTACTACCGCCAGCAATTTACCGGGTGATAGACTTGGACGGGCCTTTAATGTTCGCCTGCGGGGACAGCCCGTAAGTACACGTTATACCGTGAGCGGCTATGGGATCGATTACAATTTTTTTGACACGTATCAGGTCAAACTGCTGGCAGGTAGAAAATTTTCGCCGGGCGACCACAAAGCAAAATTTAAGGACCTCAACACTATTATCTTAAATGTAAATGCGATTAAGCTGCTTGGGATAGAAAGTCCTGAAGAAGCCATTGGTAAGGAAATTGCCTGGGGTGATAAACAAATAAAAATGTGGACGATCGTTGGGGTGGTAGACAACTTTCATCAGGAGTCTTTAAGAAATCCAATGGAGGCGATTGTGTTCAGGCCTTTTTACAGCACCTCCAATCCCACATCGATACGATTAGGTAATGTTGAAAAGCAACTTGTTATTCCAAAAATAGAAAGTAAGTACAAACAGTTCTTCTCTGATAACGCATTTGAGTACTCCTTTCTGGAAGACAACTATAAGACCCAGTATAATGATGACAACCGGTTCGGCTCGATTGTTACAATTTTTACGGTGCTGGCCATTATTATATCATGTCTCGGGTTAATCGGACTTTCTTCCTATACCGCGGTGCAAAGGACAAAGGAGATTGGTATACGTAAAGTACTTGGAGCTTCTTTGCTTAGCATAGTGTCTTTGCTTTCAATGGATTTTATAAAGCTCATTTTATCAGCAACTTTAATATCTCTTCCACTGGCCTATTACATCACTCAGAATTGGCTCGACGGATATGCATACAGAATAGCATTAGAATGGATGTTATTTGTCATTCCGGTATTCTTGATTTTGTTAATTGCCGTACTGACAATGAGTTTCCAGGTGATAAAAACTGCGATGACCAACCCTGCAGATACGTTGAAGCATGAATAGTTTGCAAAGTTATCGGTCATGAATGAGGATAAAAATATCGGAAGTATATCGTCTGGGAAAAACAGGACAATGGATTTCAGTTTGTTCATGCTCAGGCAATTCTGCCCTGCTGGTTTATATGAAGGGGTAGAGGGTGATTTATTAGAAGAGTTTGAAAGTGATGTGAAAGAAGTCGGGGAAAGAATCGCAAACCGAAGACTTGTATGGAATACACTCAGGTTCTTTCGCCCGGGAATAATTTTTAGAAACAGATTCTCATTTCGATTAATAAGTACGATTATGCTGAGCAGCTATTTTAAAATCACATTCAGAAGTCTTAGAAAAAATCTCGGCTACTCGTTCATTAATATTTTTGGACTGGCTGTTGGCATTGCCACCTGTTTATTGATTTTCAATTATGTGCAGTTTGAGAAGAGCTTTGACCTTACTCACCCTGATGTGGATCGGCT
>JANYDR010000073.1 GCA_025363495.1 Cyclobacteriaceae bacterium
GCTGTATCAAACTCCTGCGGAGATACTTATCAAAGCCTCCGACGGTGCGAGTGACTTTGGAAATAAATTCGGGCAGCCGATGATTGGAGGAAGTGTTCTCACCTTCGAACATTTTGAAGACAAGAAGAAATTCGGATTCGATAAAGTGATTATGCTTGCCGGGGGGGTTGGATTCGGAAAAAAGATCGACAGTAAAAAAGAACATCTTAAAGCAGGTGATAAGATTGTTATTCTTGGCGGTGATAATTATCGCATTGGAATGGGGGGTGCTGCAGTATCCTCCGTTGCCACTGGCAGGTTTGGAAACGCCATTGAGTTAAATGCCATTCAGCGTTCCAACCCTGAAATGCAAAAGCGGGTGATGAATGCAATCCGTGCAATGGTCGAATCAAAAGTAAATCCCATTGTATCCATACATGATCATGGAGCCGGTGGCCATTTGAATTGCTTGAGTGAATTACTAGAAGAAACGGGTGGTAAAATAGAAATTAATAAACTCCCGATTGGAGATCCGACTCTTTCCGACAAGGAAATAATCAGCAATGAATCGCAAGAGAGGATGGGGATAGCCATTCGCGCAAGCGAGGTAGAAAATCTGCAACGCATCTCAGACCGTGAACGTGCTCCTATGTACGTAGTGGGTGAAGCAACAGGTGATAAGAAATTAACATTTGAAACAAAGGGGAAAGGAATTAAACCTGTTGACTTCAATGTAGATATCCTCTTTGGTTCTTCGCCAAAAACTATTCTTCATGATAAAACTGAAAAGTCTTCCTTCGGAGAAATAACCTACGATGCTGCAAGGATTCAATACTATCTTGATCAGGTTCTCCAACTGGAAGCTGTTGCCTGTAAAGATTGGCTTACCAATAAAGTCGACCGGTCTGTTAGTGGAAAAGTCGCTACTCAACAGTCGTGCGGCGCAATTCAACTTCCATTGAATAATGTTTCTGTCATGGCGCTTGATTTTACTAATAATAAGGGGATAGCGACGGGTATTGGTCACGCACCAGCAGCTGCAATGGTCGATCCCGCAGCAGGAAGCAAGCTTGCCATCGCGGAATCATTACTTAATATTATCTGGGCTCCACTTACACATGGACTACGTGGAGTATCTCTGAGCGCTAACTGGATGTGGCCTGCAAAAAATCCTGGTGAGAATGCCAGGCTTTACCAGGCAGTGGAAGCGGTCAGTGATTTTGCCTGCGCACTTGGAATTAATATTCCAACTGGAAAAGATTCACTTTCAATGACTCAACGGTATCCTGATGGAGATGTGGTGTTCTCTCCGGGAACTGTAATTATTTCAGCCATTGCGGAAGTGGTTGATATCCGAAATACTATTTCACCTGATTTAAAAATTGTTAGTAATTCAAAATTGATTTATATCGATTTCTCGAATGACGATTTCAAACTAGGTGGCAGCAGCTTTGCCCAGGCAGTCAATCAATTAGGCGATGAGACTCCCGGTATACTTGATGACAACTATTTTAGTAATGCATTTGCATCCGTTCAGGAGTTACTTCACTGGAACCTAATATTGGCAGGACATGATATTTCATCAGGTGGTTTGATAACCACGTTGCTTGAGATGTGCTTTCCTGCTCCAGGAGTCGGATTAGAGCTGAATCTCTCTGAGCTTGGCGATGATCTTGTAAAAGTTCTTTTCAGTGAGAATCCGGGGATCATCATCCAATTCAGCAATGAAAAAGTTAAAGAGCTTCTGAAGGAAAATAAAGTCAACTATAAGGAAATAGGAGAAGTTGTATCCACATCCAAAATAGATCTGAAATTCAAAGATCAGGTCATTCCATTTGATATTCCGGCTTGTCGCGATACCTGGTTTAAAACATCTTACCTGCTTGACAAACTTCAGCGAACTAAAGGTCATGCTGAAACGCGAAAGAAAAACATCTTCAATCAAGTATTGGAATACAAATTCCAGTCAGGCTTTGATGGCAGGTTTTCAACGTACGAAATAGATCCAAAACGGAGAACACCCAGCGGACTTAAAGCAGCAATCATTCGTGAGAAGGGAGTTAATGGCGATCGCGAGATGGCTTATGCACTTTACCTTGCCGGGTTTGATGTTAAAGATGTTCACATGACGGACCTGGTTTCTGGACGCGAAGATCTTTCGACTATAAACATGATTGTTTTTGTTGGTGGCTTTAGCAATTCGGATGTGTTGGGCTCTGCAAAGGGCTGGGCCGGAGCATTTCTATACAACGCCAAAGCAAAAGCAGCGCTGGATAATTTTTATGCTCGTCCTGACACACTAAGCTTAGGTGTTTGCAATGGATGCCAGTTAATGATGGAACTTGGATTGGTGTACCGTGAAATGGAAATGAGTAACCACCCAAAGATGCATCATAACGGGTCTGGAAAATTTGAATCTACGTTTATAAATATTACCATTCCGGAAAACAATTCAGTCATGCTAAAGAGTTATGAGGGAGCAAGATTGGGCGTATGGCTTGCTCATGGTGAGGGGATGTTCAAATTGCCTGCGGACAAAACAATTTATAGTGTTGCAGCGACGTATACTTATCCGGAATATCCTGGCAATCCAAACGACTCCGATTATGCAGTGGCTGCTTTATGTTCAAAAGATGGAAGACATCTCGCCATTATGCCACATATTGAGCGATCAATTTTTCCGTGGAACTGGCCTTATTATTCCAGGTCGAAGCAGGAAGATGAGATAGGTCCCTGGATGGAGGCGTTTGTGAATGCAAGGGAGTGGGTTGGTAAATATGTAATATGAATATGAAAATGAAAATGAAAATGGAAAGTTGAAAGCAAGATTCGCTTAACTCAACTTTTATTCCATTCCGAGCTTAACGACTAATATCTCGCTTAAAGTTCTTAACCATGAAGAAACTACCGTTTTGCATTTTCACGCTATCGTTAATTTTTTTGATGAGACCTGCCTTTTCACAAACCGAGAAAGGAAATTTTCTCGTAGGTGGATCGTTAAGTTTTACAAATTCAAAAAACGGCGATTTGACCTTCAATTCATTAAGCCTCAACCCTACGATTTCTTATTTTTTTATAGAGAATCTTGCCGTGGGAGTGATAACTCCCTATACATATTCTAACAATTCTTTTGGCGGCATTACAACAAATTCTAATTCATATTCTATTGGACCAACCGTTCGCTATTATTTCCCTTTGAATGAACACTGGGCAATTTTTCCAGAAGTCGATTACTCAGCTGGCTGGCAAAAGAGCCATGATAACACAGCCTCAACCTCATCTACTAACATTCACCTATTCAGAGGCGGGGCCGGAGCAACTTACTTCATAAATAAAAATGTAGGTATTGAGGGCTTTCTTTATTACCAGGATAGCAGAACTGATTATACTTATTATAACAGCGCCATGCCTTCAAATAACTTCACGAGCACGAAGGTTACTTCGATCAATTTCAGAATAGGATTACAGATTTACCTTGCCCGGCACAAGGTTTAGGCTCAAAAAAAATATGGCCTAACCGAAACTTTTTTATAGTTCATGGGTGTTTATGATCAATATTATAAACCCTTAGATCCATGAATTACGTAATTACCGGCTCCATCGGCCATATCAGCAAACCAGTAGTAAAAAAATTGGTACAAGCAGGGCATACTGTGACAGTTGTTACCAGCAATAATGATCGTATAAAAGACATTGAATCCCTTGGTGCTAAAGCATCCGTCGGATCGGTCGAAGATGCCGCTTTTGTAAAGTCGGCATTTAATGGCGCGGAAGTAGTTTATCTTATGATCCCTCCTACATGGGCACCTAACGGCCAATGGATAGATTATCTCAAAAATGTAGCAAACAATTATGTTGCAGCCGTAAAAGACAATGATATAAAAAATATTGTTCTCCTTAGTAGTGTTGGTGCTCACTTAGGCAAGGGAACAGGTCCGGTCGATGGACTCGCTTACGCTGAAACAAAATTGAAAGAGTTAAAGGATGTAAATATCAAAGCATTACGTCCTTCCTATTTCTTCAACAATCTTTTATCCAACATACCTATGATCAAGCACATGAGTATCATGGGTTCGAATTTCGGCGGAAGTGACGACAAGCTTATAATGGTTGATACAAATGATATCGCCGATGTCGTTGCCGAAGAATTGCTTAATCTCAAATTCAAAGGGTTTTCCGTTCGATACATTGCCAGTGACGAACGCACGCCTAAAGAGGTTGCAGAAATTTTAAGCAAAGCCATTGGCAAGCCAACGCCATGGATAGAATTTAAAGATGCTGATGCGTTGAACGGAATGCTCCAGAGCGGACTAACCAAAAGTGTTGCCGAAGCCTACGTTGAAATGGGTGAGAGTTTGAGGAGCGGTAAAATGCAGGAAGACTATTGGAAGAACAGGCCAACGTTAGGTAAGGTAAAGCTGGAAGATTTCGCAAAGACGTTTGCGGTTGCGTTTAATTCCTGATTGCAGGTGCTGTGGTTATTTCACCACGAAGTTCACGATGACACGAAGAAAGTTCTAAGAGATGATCAAACTGTGTCTTCTTTGTGTCCTTGTGACTTCGTGGTGAAAAATCTTTAATCCCCTCTAACTATTAGGAGAGGACCAACGACTAACACATACCACTGATTCCTAGCTTCTGTGACAGCACAGCTTTAAACTTTTAGCTTTCTGCTTTCAACTTCTTTAGTGTCTTCCCTTCCACCGTTCCCTTGCCTTCGTAGAAAACTCCTCTAGCTTCTTATTCTGCTCTTCTGTAAGAATAGGTTTCAATTTAATATTGAGTGAATCAAAAATAGAGACCATTCGCTCATTCGAGTTTTTTTCCAGCTCTCCTATCTGTGCGGTGGCGTTTTGCGTTAAAGGCCTTATTGCTTTCACCTGATCCGAGTCAGGCTGTACAACGCGGACAACAGTATTCGTCAGCCATCGCTTTCGGTCACCCATTGGTTTCCTTTCCCTGCCATTATGATTATCTTTCCATTCTTTACCTTCCATTGCTTCTCTTCCATGTCGGCCATGAAATCTGCCATAGAACGCCGGGATTAGTGAACCTATCACTACTCCAATAATAAGTGTCAGGATTAAAAATAAAATTGCCTTTCTTCTGTCCGTTGTCATACTCAGTTATTATTTAATGCTTCAAGAAAATTAAATGTTTCAATATCATCTTCGGGTGTATCTGTCACAGTTGTAGCCGCTGTATCCTGTATACCGAAGATGGATGGCAGATCAAGCTGCTCAGAGAAAATTACATTTATCGTAAGCAAGGCTACAAATACACCCAGGGCCGCCAGTTGATACTTCTTAAAGAAAAATACAATCTGACGATCAATCTCAACACGCATTCCCTGAATCCGATTGATTACTTTCTGCGCAAAGTAAGGACCGAACGTTGCCGGTTTTTCGCGAAGCATTGACGACCGGATATCCTTGTATTGCTGCATATCTGAAGCGAGACCTCCATGGGAACGCATTGCCTCAACAAGCTTATGCTTGTCATTATCACTCAATGATTGATCGAGAGACCTGAGGAACAAATCTTCTATTTCGTCCTGACTCATATTCCAATATGTTTAGCTAAAACCAGTTTTAATTTCTTTTGTGCACGGGAGAGTCTCGATAAAACCGTTCCCAGCGGTATTCCTAATAACTCCGCCGTCTCTTCTGTCGTATAGCCTTCAATCATGCGCAACATTACCACCGATTGAAAGTCCGGATCCAGACGACTTAACTCATAGTTCACAATTTCCTTCATATCACTTTTATCGTCCGGTGCTTTTACAAAACGTCCATGCTCTTCTTTTGTAAACAGAAAGTTTTGTCGCTTTCTTTTCTTGATCTCGTTAAGCGAAAGGTTGATGGCAATCCTGATCAAATACGTGCTCAATGCCGATTCACCTTTAAACTTCTCCAGCGACTTATAAAATCTTATAAACACTTCCTGTCCGACATCTTCTGCCTCCGCGGTTGTGCCAAGCATGGATTGAAGGCTATACGACAGAAGAGACGGCGGAGTTATTAGGAATACC
>JANYDR010000123.1 GCA_025363495.1 Cyclobacteriaceae bacterium
CAGAGTTTAGACGCTTGACTTGCTTTTGAGGTTACAGGGGATTGAATCTAATCAGGCACTTTGAATTCCTGGCGTCGGCACTCTGCCCAGGAGTCGGAATTACCGGAGTGGCTCCAAGTCCCATCCCATTGCCGAACACCCCCGACCGCTCGCGCACGGCAGTGATCGTAGAGTGTTGTCAAATCGCTTAAATTACCCTCACCAACGTTGGTTTGATCAATTGCCTTCGCTCGACGTCATTTTTCGCATAGCTGAGGTGTTGAAGATAAAGCCGAGTGAATTTGTCCAGCTTGTTGAAAGGAAACACAAGGTATAATGGCGATCCTGAGTTGCTTACTTGCCGGTCCAACATTTGCAAAAGTCCAGAACGTCCAATCTGAATGTTTTTTAATTAATAATCCTGATAACTCGTTAACAATTCAAATTTCATGTTAGTTGGAGATTCCTAGGTGGTTGACCACTTCTTTTCGCGACCCTGCAATAATCTCAAGTGACTGGTTATGAGATCGTAGGTGTGGTCACCTTAACACGGAAAAAACTGGTCCGGCTCTGCGGAATTTCCAGGGGGTAAGTAAACGTTTTCTTATCTATTCACCCAAGATCACAATCGACTGATAGTAATCCGTTAACTTGGTAATCATAGCGAGCCTTTTTTCATAATTCGCATCTCCGGTTCATTTATGATTGACTGGTCAACATCAAGAAATGAAGACATATTGTAACCACTGCTATTATATTCTCGTCTAATAAATCGATCCTTGTTTGACTATACTCGAGGTCACTCTTCACATTTGTTCGGTCCCAATTGATCGAGCATGAATTAATAATTTCAAATGAAAAAATTATTTTTCATCACATTATTCCTTATTACGACCATAGCATCTTACTGCCAAGGGAAATTGACACTTCAAACGTTAAAAGACTCAATCACTCGCATTATGGAAGTGGATCACATACCAGGGCTGATGGTAGTACTTGTCAATCGAGACTCAGTGATATGGCAGGGCGGGCTTGGTTTCTCTTCCCTGGATGATAAAAGCCCTGTTTCTGATCAAACTTTATTCCGCATTGGGTCAGTAACGAAAACCTTTGTATCACTTGGCATCCAAAAACTTGTTGCAGAAAAAAAGTTTTCGCTCAACTCAAAACTGAAGGACATTTCTCCCGAAATTATTTTTCACAATCCCTGGGAGGCTGGCAATCCTGTCCGGGTGATTCATCTGCTTGAACATACTGCCGGCTTTGATGACATGCATTTTGCGGCTATGCTCAATCGGACTGGGCGCCGGCTTACCGCCCTCGAAGAACTAAAAGCTCACCAAAAATCTCTTACATCCCGGTGGAAGCCCGGCACACGCAGTTCATACAGCAATCCCGACTATATGATGTTAGCCTATCTCATTGAGAAGTACGCCGACATGGACTATCAAACATACATTAAGAAAGAAATCTTTGATCCATTACAAATGAAGAGTACTGTGTTTGATTATGAAATCAAGTCCCCCTTTGCAACCGGGTATCATTATATTGACAGGTATCTTAAAACACTTCCAGTCAAAGTGATAGGCGAGGCTGCTGGAGCTATCAGTTCCAATGCCGTCGACATGGGTCGATATGCAAGGATGTATTTAAATAATGGAACGCTGGACGCTACTCAAATAGTTGATGCCTCGGTGATCATTGATATGGAACGACAGCATTCGTCAATAGCTGCAGCAGCAGGCCTAACAACAGGGTATGGTATGGGTAATCAGCCAAGCATGAATGGAGGAGAAATCAAGCAATATTTTCGTGGCCATAATGGCGGGATCATGGGATTTGTAGCTGATTTCTGTTACAACCGTGACCTTGGTGTTGGTTTTGTAATCAGCAATAATGGAGAAGAAAGCAACAATAAAATAAAAGATTTAATAGCGGATTTTTTAACGCAAAATAATCAGCCACCGGTTCCCGTGGACTCTGCTTGGGATAATAACAAAAATAAGAAATGGATAGGTACCTATCAGTTGCAAAACCCTCGCAATGAACTGGCCGCCTGCTTCCAATCAATTTTTGCTACTACATCAATTTCGATGGATGGGAAGTCAATTTATACAAACGATTTTTTAGGCAAGAAGTCTTTGTGGGTGCCGGTGAAGGGAAATCTTTTTAGAAAGAAAGAAGAAGTTGTACCCAATCTTGTACTTACTGAATTAGATGGCGCACCCGTGGTTAATCGCTACGGTGATTTTTTTGTAAAAATTAATCCAGTTAGTGTTTGGCTGTGGAGAATTATTGTTTTCGTGGCTCTTTTGTCTGGTATTGCGCTCGTTCCAATGTCAGTTTTTTGGCTAATCAAATATTTTAGAAAAAAGATGTCAGGCGTTGAAGTCCTTCAGCGGAGTTACCCGACGTTTGCCTTTTTTTCGTTGGTCAGTTCGTTCGTTGTATTTATAAACCTGGTGCAGATAAGAAACATTCCGTTTGCTGGAGAAGTCAACGGCAGAACTGTATTTATTTTTATTGCCAGTTTAGCGGCACCCGTTTTTTCAACGCTGGCTCTAGGCCATGCACTTGTGAATTTCAAAAGTTACAAAGCCAACCTACGTTATTTTTTGCTTGTTTCATCTCTTGCCTTTTGTGCCATTAGCATCTATCTTTTTTCATATGGATGGGTTGGCATTCGACTTTGGTCCTATTAACAAAAAGTAATTATTTCCACCTAATTTTGAAAATTGTGCTGGGTTTTTCTTGACATGGCGGGGGACGATGAATAATAAAACTAAAGCAATCAAAATGAGAAATCTAATCTATGCCCTGAACATCACCCTAGATGGCTGCTGCGAACATACCAAAACGGTAGGTAGCGAGTAACCCTCCGTTGAAGTACATCTTTTCCATGAATTAAGTCAACCTGTTCTTTGCTGTCAAAAACAAATTATGACATCAAGAGAAGAGAAAAAGCAGGAAATGTATTCCATGATTGAATCATGGAAGGCCAGTGGTGAGT
>JANYDR010000153.1 GCA_025363495.1 Cyclobacteriaceae bacterium
CTGGGTGGATTTCATTTCAACGATTCAAAGTATGGTGACGATGATCTGACTGTCGGAAGCATCAATCCTTATCAGTTATTTTTAATTTTTAATGAATTGGTTGAAGGAATGGATGCACGCAAAATGAATCATGCCAGCGACCTCGGCTGGATGATCGATGCATCTCACAATGTTAAAGATCCATTGGAGGATCTATTACAATCTGTTGAGGCTATTAAGATTGCCTATGCTCAGGCTTTGCTGATTGATACCAAAGCTCTCGAGGGCGCCCGGGGAAAAAATGATGTGGTCATGGCACAGGAGATTCTGCAATCTGCCTATCGCACCGACGTAAGACCACTTTTAGCCGAGGCACGCTTTCGTGCAGGAGCAGCTATCAATCCCCTGGATATGTTTCGTGAAATGAGAGTACGCGAACAATTGATAAAAGAACGAGGCACAAAAAATATTGCCACGGGGCTTTAACACTTGCGTGATGCTAACCTCTGTGATTGCCATTTTTGACATCGGGAAAACAAATAAGAAAATTATTTTATTCGATAAAAATTATAAGCTCGTCAGCGAGCAGACAAAACAATTTACAGAAATAAAGGATGATAACGGGAAAATATGCGAAGATATTGAGGCAATTACCCTTTGGATAAAAGATACCATCGCATTCCTGCAACTCCTTGACAATATAAAAATTGAAGCATTCAACGTTTCTGCCTATGGGGCAAGTTTTGTTCACCTTGATGCCGACTTCAAACTGCTCACTCCTCTCTATAACTACCTTAACCCCTATCCTGAATTATTACAGAAGCATTTTTATGAAACCTACGGAGGAGAAGTAAGTTTATCCATGCAAACCGCGTCTCCGGTGCTTGGTAATTTAAACTCGGGACTTCAGCTTTACCGTTTAAAGCACGAACGTCCACAGTTATTCAAAACAATTCATTACTCACTTCACCTTCCGCAATACATCAGTCACGTCATTACATCGATGGCCTGTACAGATATCACCAGCATCGGTTGCCATACACATTTATGGGACTTCAAAAAAAACTCATACCATGACTGGGTAATTCAGGAGGGACTCGATCTAAAATTCCCACCACTTCTCAAAAGTGATAATATAGTTCTAATTCCATTTGCAAAAAACGGTGAGCCTGTTCCAGCGGGCGGAGGATTGCATGATAGTTCGGCAGCACTTATCCCTTACTTTACAACATTTAAAGAACCGTTCATTTTAATCTCAACCGGTACATGGTGTATAAGCCTCAATCCATTTAACGCGTCACCACTGACGGAGGAAGAGTTGAAAAAGGATTGTCTATGCTATCTGAGTTATTTAGGAACTCCAGTTAAAGCATCCCGTCTATTCGCCGGCAATGATCACGAACAACAGACAAAAAGAATTACAACACATTTCAAAACGCGAAGAGATTATTATAAATCAATTGTCTATAGTCATTCCATCGTCACTGCTTTATTCAAATCGGACGAATCATCCAAAAATCAGATGAAGAAAGGCTTTGGCAGAGGGGCTGAAAATTCAGTTTTTGAATCGCGTGATCTTGCCAGGTATGATTCATTCGAAGAAGCCTATCATCAGCTTATGATTGACATCATCACAATGCAATCAGCTTCTACTGAACTCGTATTAAAAAACACCAGTGTAAAACGCATATTTGTGGATGGAGGCTTCAGCAAAAATTCGGTTTACATGAATTTGCTGGCGGATTCGTTTCCTCAAATGGAAGTATTCGGAGCAACGGTTGCGCAATCTACCTCATTAGGCGCCGCCCTGGCCATTCATCGGCATTGGAATAATTTGCCGATACCGGATGATCTTATTGATTTGAAATACTATCCAAGGCCTTAGGTATTTAAGGCTCGTCCTATAAGACTGGCGCCAAGTTTCTCTAAAATAATTATATCCTGGCCTGGTATGTATACAACTCGAAATATCTCCCCTTCTTCGCAATCAGCTCCTCATGCTTACCTCGTTCTGCAATGTTACCACCTTCCACTACTAATATCTGATCTGCCTGACGGATCGTACTTAACCTGTGCGCAATCACAAACGTTGTTCTGCTATGCATCAGGCTTCGAAGACTTTCCTGAATAAAAGCTTCGCTCTCCGTATCAAGATTAGAGGTTGCTTCATCGAGAATTAATATTCTTGGATCGGCTAGAATAGCACGCGCAATGGCAATCCGCTGACGTTGACCACCCGAAAGCT
This sequence comes from Cyclobacteriaceae bacterium, assembly GCA_025363495.1. Lineage (GTDB taxonomy): Bacteria > Bacteroidota > Bacteroidia > Cytophagales > Cyclobacteriaceae > ELB16-189. Next base: position 2,225 of record JANYDR010000153.1, read on the forward strand.
TCACACCACGTTCCCCAATTAAAGTATCAATACCTTTTTCAAAGCGATCCGTAAATTCTTCAACGTGAGCAGCCTTCACTGCATTAAGAATTTGCTGTTCCGTAGCGTTTGGTCTGGGAAATAAAATATTCTCACGGATGGTACCCTCAAAAAGAAAATCATCCTGAAGCACCACCCCAAGTTGACTTCTATAACTGTCAAGTGAAACTTTCGCAAGATCAAGACCATCAACGGTGATCATTCCACTTTGTGGATTTAAAAATGAAGCTGCCAAACCGGCGATAGTAGTTTTTCCCGAACCCGATGTTCCAACCAATGCAGTGACCGATCCTGAAGGCGCGCTAAATGTTATATTTCTTACGACTTCCTTTCCTTCTTCATATGCAAATGACACATCTTTGAATTCAATATCTCCTTTCATTGCACCAATCTTAGTAGTTCGGATAGTGCCATCATCTTCCGGCGTCATGTTCATTAATTCTTCCGTACGATCAAGACCGGCGAATGCTTCTGTCAACTGACTTCCTATGTTACTCATCTGAACGATTGGCGCGATCATGAAACCGAGATAAACCGTAAATGAAAAGAACTCACCAACGGTAAGGTTATGTTCAATCATCATATAACCTCCTATTCCCATTATACCAGCAGAGGCTAACCCCAATAGGAAAGTAGCTGAGCTGGTTATAAGACTCGTTGACATCAGACTTGCCTTCACATTCAGAAAAAGTCTCTCAACACCTAACTCGAAGCTTTTTATCTCTTGTTGCTCAGCATTAAATCCTTTGATGACGCGTACTCCGTTCAATGTTTCTGTAAGCCGGCCGGTAACATCTGCGGTTATCTTTCCACGCTCTCTGAAAATGGGTCGTATTTTCGCGAAGGCTTTTAACGAAATCAATCCAAAAATAATTACCGGCACCAGAACATACAGTGTCATCTTAGGACTGATATCAATTAACAAGATCAAACACAATACGGATGTAAGCACGCCGCCAACTAATTGTACAAGGCCAGTGCCCACCAGGTTACGAACTCCCTCTACGTCATTCATTATTCTGCTGACAAGGGCACCTGACTTATTGTTATCAAAAAAACTGATCGGCAACCGAAGGATTTGCTTTTGAACTTTGGATCTAAGTATTGAAATAAGTCGTTGAGCTTCGACACTTAAAATTTGCGTGAGAATATAGGACGTTACCGCCTGAACGAGCACAGCGCCAGCCACTGCCAGAATTACCAATTTTAACATTTCAACGTCGCCTTTCGCGATAACATCGTCCATTAGGTATTTGGTAGCACCGGGAAGTACCAAACCAGCCAATCTGCTTACAATAATTAATAATAAGCCGACGGTGAGAATGCCCCTTCTCGGCCAGATGATGGTCTTAAATACTTGTAAAAGAGATACTTTGGCTTTACTCATGAAAAATTAGTGGTTTATAAAAAGACTTGCCCAAGATACGGACGCAAGAGGGTCCTTTTTAGTCTTGGACGGAAAAGAAATTATCCGGCAACATGACCGTCCCTTATTTGACCGGTTAACATACACCCAGATATCATCATCCCAACATCAATCATAACCCTTTTTGATGCATTATTACTTGAATTACATCTTGCTGCTGGAATATGACCGGAATTGTAACACTCTTTTTTTATTTCCTGTAAAAGAAAAGTTGCCAATCCCCGCCTGCGATGATCTTTCTCAACCTCCATATATAAATCAGCGAAAGGGAAATTATAGTGTGTGAAATAGCCACCGGTTGCAACAATCTGACCTTTCATTTCGAGCACAAATTCTCCAATGGGCTCACTGGTATGCTCAAATATTTCATCATCTTTTTTAAGGGGACGAAATATCAAGTCTTCACGCCTGTAGCTGGTCGCATCCTGATCTTCAAATAAGACCACATCCGAATATTGATTCTCACAAAAATCATAAAGCATTGCCGTTAGCAAAGACTCATTGCTCTGGCACTCAACAAACTTTGCACTTGATGACTTTATCAAAATCAGGAAAATCGCCTCCGCATGGCTTCTGAGTTTATCAATAACAAAGAATTCAAAAATAGAATCGCGGTCTTTCCTGTTGTCAAATCCTTTCACAGAACCATATCCTGCTTTCTCATCGTTTACCATCAAAAGATATGAATCTGACCAGCCGCGTTCGTGATAAGCATTATATCTTATCTGAAAATTATTCTCTACAAGAAAGAGCTTACGAAATGATTGGATGTCATCGAGATCTACTTTGGATGCCGTGATTTTCATCACAAACAGAATTATTTAGCACTTATACTGCCTTTGTGAAAAGTGACCACGTCACTGTCTCCTATTCGTATGCAGTTGCTTTTCGCCTTACCGGCTTCTGAAATTACAAACGAGACGGCTGCACCTTGCCGAACATTAAAAGTAATCCTCTCTGCTGGCGAAGAATTTGTGGCAAAGCTTCCATCGGCTTGTTTAAACAATGGCTCCTGAGAATCGCCCAACTTTTGTATTGACAACTGACCATGCTCGACAAACACACGAAGCGTACGCGTATAAAAATCATACGAACGATGTCGCATAGGATCTGGAGCAAGCGTCAACGTATACGTTCCGGTTAAGGTCTTTTGTTCCAGACTTGTTACTGGATTATCAGTTAATACATTTTTTACAACGTTGCGTTCAGGCAACTGGGGCAACCCAAGCATTTTTAATCCAATCGCCTGACCAATATCATTGGCGTACTGATTTGATGTATTTGCCAAAACAACAATCGACAAATCTTTATTAGGAAAATAATAACAATGACTGCTATATCCCGGCAAGGCACCATGCATTCCCATTGCCTGCTGGTCTCCTACTTTCTTCATCCGAAGTATATAGCCAAATTGAAAACTAGGGTCTACACCTCCGGCAGTTCTTGCTACACCTTCTGGTGTGCTCATCATCGCAAAGCTCTTTGCACTTATAATCTTATGATCTTTAATTCCTTCCCATATTTTCAAAAGATCTCCCGTAGACGTACTGATCCTTAACGATGGATCATACGTAAACAACGATCGGTAGGCTGGATAAAGCTCCTCACCTTGTTTGCCATAACCACGGGCAAAATGCTTGACGATTACTTTCTCTTCAAGATAAGTGGTTTCTTTAAGACCTAACGGTATTAGAACATTCTTCTGGAGATAATCTTTGTATGCCATGCCTGTCACGCGTTGTAAAATATCTGTCAGCAACGTAAAGTTTGAAATGGACCAATCCCATTTAGTATCAGGCGCATCTTGTGTAAACAGACGACCTGAAAACAATGCAACAACTTCGTCGGTAGCCTTAGGTGTGAAGTAGGTGCTTTCCAATGGATCACCCAGATAATGATAATCTATGATACCCGATGTTGAATTCATCAAATGCCGAATTTTCACTTTGCGTCCCTGTAAAGGAAATTCAGGAAGATACTTTTCAACGCCATCATCCAACGAAATTTTTCCTTGCTCAATCAATTGAAGCATGCAAGCTGATAAAATGAACATGCCGGGTCCGACAAGGAAATAAGTTGTCTCTGGGCCGGTTGCTACATTGTGGGAAAGATCCGCCATTCCATAACCTTTATTCAAAACAATCTTTCCATTTTGTTTTACGAGAACAGAAGCTCCCGCAATATTAAGTTTCTGGACAGTGGTTGCTACAAATGCATCGAGGTCTTTTGTGTCAGCCTCTTGAGCAAAGATTTTGATGGGCAACAATGCAATGAATAATAGAGTAATAATTTTCGTCATGATTTTCTTTAAGTATGTTGAATGCATTTCCCGCAGATTTCCGCCGATCGAATACTCGCAGATTCTCGCGGAATAATAAGACGTCCGAGAATTCCGTGAGAATCTGCGCGCGCATGATCTGCGGGAACTATTTTCGATTCTATTCAATTATAAAATCCCTTTAGGAACGACACGTCTGGTCAACGTCTTCACATTCTTTCCCATCCCCGCTTCTCCGTCCGGATTAAACTCCAATGTCGTCTCCCACGAATTTGCAGGTTTAAACTCTTCTTCCATACCCTTTAATACACCGGCGGCGATTTTCGTTGAATGAATTATTGTCACACACTCAGTATTCAGGTTGGCACTCCGCGGATCAAGGTTGAAAGTCCCGATTACTGCAATCTTTCCGTCGATCACCATCGATTTGGCATGAAGACCAAATACGGGTGTGAAATTCATTTTCCGTTGCAATGCGCCGGTCATCACCTTAAAGCGCTCTTCTGCATCCGGACGAAATTCATATATTTTAACTCCCGTCTCCAGCAATTCCTTCCGGTCCCGTTGATATCCGCTAAAGGCTTCCATATTATCAGTCGAGGCAAGACTGTTAGTTAGTATTCTGACTTTAACTCCCCGCTTCACCGCGCTCCTGAATAGCGCACGTCCAATCTCAGTTGTAATAAGATAGGGTGATTGAATATCCAATGAGTGCTTTGCTCCTCTTACAAGTGAAAGCAAGGCATCAGTACTCAGACCTCCACCGCCTATTCCATTTGACCCATCGTTTTTGCCCGGTTGATCAGATACATATTCAATGCTATCCAGCCACACCAGCCCGCCGGAATTACGAATGTTGTTGAGGAACTCTGGAAAATCCTTTATTCTTTCGCGTACCTGAGGCCAGAAGTTCTCCGGATTACAAGCGTACTGATGAAGTCTGTCAAACCGCTTGGGATCATCGTTATCAAGTTCGTCTACAATTGAATGAACCGGTACACTCAATGAATCTGTCCAGAACTCATTAAATGATTTCTGCACATCGTTAGCAGCTTTTCCCAACAGCAGCACATCCCTGTCTCTGAAATTATACTCGTGGTTATAATCAAAATATTCGTCCGCAATATT
>JANYDR010000139.1 GCA_025363495.1 Cyclobacteriaceae bacterium
ATGGCATTTTGAATAATGCTTACAGCACAGCGTACGGTGAGCAATCATTGAAATTGTGTCGGGAGATTTACCTGGGTGAAAACTCAGGCCAGACAAAAGAGAATGATGATAAGCTCATGGTAGCATCACTCATGGGTGGATTGAGTCTTACGTATTCAGAAGTGGGAGTTGTTCATGCAATGTCCTACGGACTTTCGAAAATTCTAGGAGAAAAACATTGCTACGCCAATTGCGTTGCCTTTCAACACTTAGGGGATTATTATCCGGAAGGTGTGATGGAATTTAACGAGATGATAATAAAGCATAACATCACCTTGCCCAGAGGGCTTTCTAAAAAATGGAACGAGGAGACAATCACTGCTATGGCGAATGTTTCCATTAAGCTAGAGCACATGTGGAATCATGCAATAGGAACTGACTGGAAAAATAAGATCACACTTGATACAATAAAAGATTTATTCAGGAGACTTTAAATTTAAAATTATGAGTAAGAAAATAGTAAAAGTTGGAGATATATCATGCGGTACGGAAGATCTTTTTTTGATCTCAGGTCCCTGTGTCATCGAAGATGAAATGATCATGATGAAGACGGCAGAGAAACTGAAAGAAGTTTCTGCACGCATGAATATACCAATCATATATAAATCTTCTTTTCAGAAAGACAATCGCAGTTCGGCAAAATATTATGATGGTCCAGGTCTTGAAAAGGGAATTAAAATGCTTGCAAAAATTAAGGAGCAGTTTGGTTTCCCATTGTTAACTGACATTCATTATCCTGATCAGGCGAAAGCAGCAGGAGAGGTGGTGGACGTATTGCAAATTCCGGCTTATCTCTGCATGCAGACAACGTTAGTTGTTGCCGCGGCAAAAACAGGTCGTGTTGTGAACATAAAGCACGGACAGTTCCTTGCACCTGACAATATGAAGCATCCTGTTAACAAAGTAATTGAAGCTGGCAATGATAAAGTAATCTTAACTGAACGGGGCTATACATTCGGATACAATGACCTCGTTGTTGATCCCCGTAGCTTCTATCATTTGAACAATATTGGATACCCTGTAGTCTTTGATATTACTCACAGTATCCGCAAGTATGGAATACCAAGTGCTGATGCAACCGGCGGAGCCCGTGAATTCCTTCCTGTACTTTCCCGTGCAGGTGTTGCAGCCGGTGTCGATGGAGTGTTTATCGAAACACATCCTGAACCATCTAAAGCACTTTGCGATGCTGCAAGTCAATTGTGCGTGTATGATCTTGAGGAGTTTTTGAAACCAATTCTCGAACTTCATGCAGTGGAGGTGAAGTACCGAGATAGAACTCCTGTTTTAGCTTAATATTCCTACAATTAACTATATTAAACTCTGCGCCTTAGCGCCTCTGCGGTAAAAAATAATTAACAACCAATTTTATAACATGGAATTATACCTCGATTCAGCTGATCTCAAAGAAATAGAAGAAGCCTTTAAGCTCGGCTTTCTTGATGGATTAACTACAACTCCTACATTCATGCACCGCGGTGGCGTCACTGATGTGGACTCACTCATTGTAAAGCTTAGTAAGATGGTGCCTGTGCTTCAGATCGAAGCCCTTGGTAATACAGCTGAAGAAGTTGTTAAAGAGGCACATCGCCAGCTTAAGCTGGGACTTGATCCCAAAAAGACAGTGTTTAAAATACCTGTTTCACTGGAAGGTGTAAGAGCCTGTAAAATGCTTCGTGACCAGGACCTTTTGGTTAATGTTCACCTTGTATATACTCTTCAACAGGCTTACATGGCAATGAAAGCAGGTGCAAGTTATGTGTGTCCATTGGTTGGTCGTTTACAAGATCAGGGCCACGACGCTCTTGACCTTGTGTCGCAATGCGTATTTGCGGTAGATCATTACGGATACAATTCCAAGATCATGTTCTCTTCAGTGCGTAATGCGGAGCACCTCCGTAATGCAATCAGCACAGGAGTTCACACCATTACAGTGCCGTGGAAGATTATGAAAGGTTTAACTGATAACAACCTTACTACATTGGGTACAGACCAGTTTATTGAGCACACACGTTTGGTAACGATGCGTGTCAGAGATGTGATCAGTCCTGTGAATCCGGTAGTCAATATCAACACAGGGCTTAACGAAGCGCTTGTGAAGATGACTGAATATGGCTTCGGAGCCATTACGCTTACAGATAATGATGGAAACGTAAAAGGTATTTTCACGGATGGCGATATGCGCAGAGCACTTCAGAAAGATGGAACGGAAGTATTAAAGAAGAGAATGTCGGACTTTACTTATGGAACACCTTATTCTGTTAATCAGGATGATGCCCTGACAGTGGCCAATGACATCTTCAAACAAAAGCATGTTGATACTATTCTGGTAGTTGATGGCAAAAAGCCGGTCGGAATGATTGATATTCAAGATCTTGCTCAATGAGCGAAGTGATAGCAAAATTATTTGAAAAGGAAGGGGATTAAGTTGATTGCATAATGAAGGGTAGTTAATCCAAAAATTCTACTATCCTTGGACAAAACAGTAGAATTAACTCAAGAGAATCTAAGGGATCCTAATCGCTTAGATAACTA
>JANYDR010000141.1 GCA_025363495.1 Cyclobacteriaceae bacterium
AGATTACTTTGAATTCGCATATGAATAAAATATTCAAAGTCAGGAACAATGCTGCCTGCAACAAGTCCGGTAAGCGAAAGCCAACGCGAGCAGACTTTGTAAATAGGTAAAATGATTGCCGGATGCGAAAATGTAAAAGGCATTTTTTTGTGATTACCCCAGGCAATTATCTCATATTATTTCAAAATACCGTTTGTATTCCCAGTCAGTAACAGCCTTCAGATGCTGCTTCCACTCCCACTCCCGTGTTTGTGTAAAGTGTTCTACGAATTGCTCTCCAAAAATCTCTTTCGCTTCAACGGATTTTTTCATACTTACAGTCGCTTCCTCCAGCGTCCTGGGCAATGTGCCATTTGAAAAATCGAGGTAGCCATTACCGACCGTCGCTGGCTGTTTGAGTTTTAATTTGTTTTTGATTCCATAAAGGCCCGATCCCAATGCAGCAGCAATAGCTAGATACGGATTCGCATCAGCCCCAATAACTCTTGTCTCCAGACGACACGATTTATTACCACCGCTGAGTACTCTAAGTGCAACAGTACGATTATCAACACCCCACGTAAGTGTTGTCGGCGCCCACGCTCCTTCCACCAGCCGCTTATAGCTATTGATTGTCGGCGCAAACATCGGAAGGATATAGGGAAGGCAATGTAGCTGACCGGCAATGTATTGGCGCATGGTCTCGCTCATTTTCAATTTATCTTTCTCATCATGGAAAACATTCTTCTTCTTGCTTTTATCCCAAAGACTTTGATGTACATGTCCGCCACAGCCAGGAAGATCTGAGCTGATCTTGGCCATGAAAGTTGCCATGATCCCGTGCTTGTAGGCAATTTCTTTTACGGCCGTCTTAAAAAGTGCAGCCCTGTCTGCTGCCTCTACAGCTTCAGAATAAACTATCGCTGCCTCCAGTACACCTGGCCCCGTTTCGGTGTGAAGTCCTTCAAGAGGTACATCAAACTTTTTTAATAAGTCGAACAGATCTGTAAAGAATGGATTTTGCAATGTGCTTCTCAGGATAGAATAACCAAACATACCCGGAGTCAAAGGCTCCAGGTTTTTATAATTCTTTGCTCTTGCCGTTTGAGGTGTCTCTGCAAAGTTGAACCACTCAAATTCCTGCGAAAAGAAAGGAACATAACCGGCTGAAATAGAATCTTTCACTACTTTCTTCACTAACTGTCTTGGGCATACCGGTGAAGGTTGTCCGTTCCTATCCATTATCTCGCCAAGGAAAAACGGAACATTATTTTCCCATGGTATTTTTCTGAAGGTAGTAAGATCCAATCGTGCTGGTGTATCAGGGTAGCCCGTGTGCCAGCCAGTGTATTCAACATTGTCATAGGCAACATCGTTGGCATCCCAGCCAAAAATCACATCACAAAATGTGCTACCTCCGTCTATCGCAGAAAGAAATTTATCAGTTGAAATATATTTTCCCCGGAGAATCCCATCCATATCGGCATAGGCTATCTTCACCTTTCCGGAATCATGGCTCTTCACATAATCAATAATTGCTTTTGTAGTCATAAAAGGTTCAGTTCAGTGGTCTTTTACGGAGTTTAAATATACCAAAGCACACACCGATTATCAGCAGGTACAATGAACATAAGGTTAAATTATAAATCGCCACTGCACCCAGGGATACCAATGCTATCACCAATGCTGTCATGGGAAAATACGGATAAAATGGTACACTGAATGGCCTGTCCAGTGAGGGTTCTTTTTTCCGCAACATAATCACAGAAACCATCGATATACAATACAGAGTTAATGCACCAAAAACTGAAATGGTAATAACTTCGGCCGTGTGTCCGGTAAAAAGTGCAAGTATCCCAATTCCCATATTTATAAGTAAGGCATTTGCAGGAGTCTTAAATTTTGGATGAATTTTTCCAAGAAAAGCCGAACCGATTTTCACTCTTCCAAATTCATAACTGGAGCGGCCCGCGGCAAGCATAAGTCCATTGAATGATGCGATTAGTCCAAACAATCCGACGATCACCAAAACCTTATAAAGTAGACTGCCTGCGCTATTTACTTGCTGCATTGCAAGAGGAAGTGGCGAATCCGAAGTTGTTCCATTTACTTGATAAACAACTGCTTCCCATCCACCCACTCCAACTGAACCTGTAAACGTAAGGAGACAGACAGCGATCAGCGTAAATAACGCTGACAAAAATCCAACGGACATTGTACGTTTTGGATTTTGAGTTTCCTCTGCAAGATTGGCAACGCCTTCAATACCGAGAAAGAACCAAATAGCAAACGGAACAGCTGCAAAGATTCCTGAGATGCCATGAGGTAATGGATTGCGTGTGAGGTTGTTCAATTCCCCATGTGGCAAAACTACTGCTGCAAAGAGTAATAATCCTGCAACAGCAACGGCAGTAACGAAAAGTTCAAAGATAGCGGCTGCCTGCAGGCCATACGTATTCAATGCTGTGAAGATCAGGTAAGCTGATATTGAAAAAAAAATTACCGGAAGGGAAGGAAAGAAAAGATTCATGTACGAACCAATAGCAAAAGCAATGGCCGGAGGTGCAAAAATAAATTCAATGTTTTGCGCCATACCTGCAATGAAGCCAGCATCTTCTCCAAGTGCACGAGTAGCATAATCAAACGCTCCGCCTGCTTTTGGAATTGCACACGCAAGTTCTGCGTAGCTAAATGTAAAGGTTACATACATTATAATAACAAAGAGCGTGGCGATTGCCAATCCTAGTGTTCCGCCTTGCTCCAGTCCAAGGTTCCACCCGAAGTAGTTTCCCGAGATAACATAACCCACACCTAGTCCCCAAACCATTGCAGGAGTCAGTATTCTTTTAAGTTCG
>JANYDR010000143.1 GCA_025363495.1 Cyclobacteriaceae bacterium
ATTGCGGATAAATACTTTGATCGCGGTTCGGAAATTAGTGGTATGGACGTAGGCACTTTTTTGAATCCGACGATCTCTTCTATACACTTACCACCTCAAAGATTCCAATGAAGGAAGCCTTTGATCGTCATGCTGTGCCAACGGCTGCCTGGAAAGTAATAGAGCCGGACCAGGTTAGCCCGGAATCTCTTTTCAGGGAAGTCGGTGATGTATTGATTGTAAAACCTGCTGTATCTGCGGGAAGTCTTGGGTTAAGTATTAAGAACGTCGTAAGCACCGAAGCTGAGTTTTCCTCGATTCTTGATGAAATGCAGGGTGGCTATCATGGTTGGAAGCTTGATACCGGTGGAATATTTGTTGAAGAGTTCATTAGTGGCAGAGAATTTACGACACTCGTAGTTGGATCATCCACAAATCCGGAATCAATTCATGTCTATCCTCCTGTAGAACGTGTGTTCCACTCGTCGCTACCCGAAAAAGAACAGTTTTTATCATTTGACAGGCTTTGGGAGACCTATGACAATGAAAGTCCGTTGCCTGATAAGGGAGTTTTGTATGATTACTGTGAGCCTGAACGTGAATTGTTACCAGCGTTGAGGCGGATAAGTCTTCAGGCATTTCAATCAGTAGGAGGTATGGGTTATGGACGTTTGGATATTCGTATGGATAGACAAACTGGTAAGTTTTATGTACTGGAAGTCAATGCACAATGTGGATTAAGTGAGGATGAGAACTATACTTCTATCGGTGCAATTTTGCGTTTTGGAAAAAAATCTTTTACTTATTTAATAATTGAGATTATCGAAGACGCATTGTCGCGTTATGGGGCAAAACATAAAGCAAAACAATAGATGAAAGTTTGTGTACTTCAACCAGATTATTCAACAACAAATGTTGATTACAAGAACTACGATCCGGCACGGGATTTAACGAGCTTACTTCCTGATGATGACGTTGTTGATCATGTGTTCTTAAATAAGTTAACGACCTATCGTCAACTTAAAGATTGTAGCAAGAAAGGCTACGACATCTATGTTAATCTTTGTGAAGGATACCTTGAATGGGAGGTACCTTCCATCGATGTTATCCACACACTGGAGCTTCTGAACCTGCCTTACACAGGTCCGAACCCTACACTTTATGATCCGCCGAAGCCTTTAATGAAGTACGTGGCGTATGGTGCCGGTGTGAAAACTCCGGCTTCTGTTGACCTTACTTCTATCGAGGACATTGAAGAGGTACTTGAAAAGCTTTCGTTCCCTATGTTTATCAAACCTGCAAAGGCCGGAGATAGCTTGGGCGTTGATGAACTCTCACTGGTCAACTCTGAAGAAGAGTTACGTTCGAAGATCAGTGCCATACTTGGAGAATATGAAGAAATTCTTGTAGAAGAATACATTGCCGGAAGGGAGTTTACTGTTCTGGTTGCTGCTAATAAGGATGCTAAGAGCTCCACCGTGTATAAGCCGGTCGAATATATCTTCCCGAAAGGAAGGCATTTCAAGACTTATGCATTGAAAACATCAGAGCTTCACCCTGAATCTAATGTTGCGGTACACGACTTCAAGATAGAAAGAGCATTAAAAATCGCTACCCAACAGATTTTTACTGCTTTCGGAGGGGTCGGGTATGCACGCCTGGACTTCAGAATGAATTCAAACAATGAAATCTACTTTTTAGAGATAAATTTTACCTGTTCTGCCTTCTATGTAGACAGCTATCAGGGTTCAGCTGATCATATTCTTAACTATGATCCTGCGGGCAAGAGTGGATTTCTGAAGCATATCATTGCCGAAGGCATTGCGCGCCATAAAGCAAAGCAGAGGAAGTACACACTTAAGGGCAATGCTATTGCCGGTTACGGCATTGTTGCCAGCAGGCGGATACGCAAGAATGAGGTGATTTTCCAGGGTGAAGAGCTTGGCCAGCGAATAGTTTCCAAGAGTTTCGTGGAAGCTAACTGGAATCAGCGCCAAAAGAACGACTTCAGGCACTATGCCTATCCTATAAGTAAGGAGGTATATATATTGTGGGATGAAAACCCGGTAAACTGGGCTCCTCAAAACCATAGTTGTAATCCAAATACCGCTTACGAAGGCCTTAATGTAGTAGCAACTAAAGATATTGTTGAAGGAGAAGAACTGACATTGGATTATGCCTTGTTCCTTGATGACAACCTTGAGCCGTTTGCCTGTCAGTGCGGAAGTCCGAATTGCCGCGAAATCATTTCAGGTACAAAGGAAAATGCTATTACAGGAGCTGGTCGCTTAAAAGCACGTACTTCAAGAAGACAGGATATTTTGATACCTGTGCCTGTTCCTGCAAGCCTAGGAAAGCGATCGGTGAGACCGAAGGGTATGTAGTTGCTAGTTATTGCTTTGGGTGATAGATAACTATCAATGTTAGTCTTCGAAAACGGAAGTAATCA
>JANYDR010000192.1 GCA_025363495.1 Cyclobacteriaceae bacterium
AACGGTCAGGAAAAATTTGCGTTTGACGCTCTCACGAAACAGAGAGCAGAAAATCGGGCCATTCTTTTAACTGAAATCAGAAAGCTGACAGAAAATCAAGCATCAACTGCAGATAAAAAGAGGCCCCGCAAAACCAAGAAGCCCAAAGATCCAAAGGGACGAAGCACTTTTGACATTACGCTGGATCTTCTTGCCACTGGTATGACCGTTGAACAAATTGCCCAGGAGCGTGGGCTTGTTGCCGGAACAATCGAAGCCCATCTTGCCAAAGGAGTTGAAGAAGGGAAGGTCAGCGTTTTTAAGTTCATGCCCGAAGAAATAGTAATTGAAATTGTCAACGCGCGACGGCAGCTTCCGGAAGGATCAACGTCAAAAGATCTGTATGAGAAATTAAAAGGAAAATTCGGATATGGACAGTTGCGTGCGGTGGCGGCCTATGCAAGACTGACTGAGCAGTCTGCTTAGAATCCGAGGGCAATGTAATGTCATTAAGTTAACAACGCCTGGTTTTTTCCGGAAACTTCCGAAGCAAGCTAACTTAATGACATTGTTCAAAATGATCTCGATTCTAAGTTGAAGGCAATGCCTCTTCCATAACCCTGCATCATTGCGAGGTTGATCCAGCACAGGGCAAATTGTTCCAACAAGTTAAATTTATCACTGCCTCCAAAATTATATATATTATTGAAACCAATATCTTTGGAAAGCTGTGTGGCGATTTCCCTGGCATGGGCACTGTCGCTTGCCACAAACATGTCAATTCCTTTCCCATTATAGATAGGGTTAGCAATATTTTCAGCACCAGTACAGTTAAAGCATTTGACAACATGTTTACAGCCACTGAGTTTTTGAATTGCCTCTGTTGTGTTGCTAAAAGGCTCTGGCTTCACCCTCACGGAGTTCATGGTATCAATGATCACTTTGTTCTGTACGTTACCCAACTGCTTAACAATATCAGCCACTGCCTGAGGTACTGCTGCTATTAGTATCACATCTGCGGAGGCCGATGCTTCGGATATGGTGTAAGCACTGATATTTTTAATACCGAGCAGATTCTTTCCTTTGAAGTCATTTACGTTGCGTACGCCGAGTAATATTTCATGGCCAGCTTTCACAAAACCATTTGCCAGAGCCCCACCAATATTTCCTGTTCCTATAATAGCAATTTTCATATTTCTTGATTTTTAGTCTTAATCCTGAAGAAACTAAGTATCTCAGTATTATGGTACGGTAGTTATGATTTTCACGAATTCCTGTGGTTGAACTACAAACGGAAGGTGTGATGTATTCATGGTGTAAACCTGTTTAATAGTTCCATTATTTTTTACCATCATCTTTTGCAATGTATATCCAACCGCTGCATCATTGCTGGTGTGTATATAGTATTTGGGAATGCTGCCAAACTTCGCAGTAGTCAATACTACTTTCTCACCAAGTGGTTTTGCAGGCTCCCCTTTGTGATATTTCACTAACACTTCTTTCATAAAATCAGGACAATCGGCGCAAACGGCAGGAACAATCATTTCTTTTTTAATAGAGGCCACAGAATAATCAGGTGTAAATTCCAATGCGCTACCGACTTTACTTTGAGTGTCTTGTTTGGATAGGGAAAGAAGATCTTCGCCATTCTGTGGCAAGTAGGCAGATACGTAAATAATCTTACTAATCTGATCGGGAATATTTTCTGCTACCTGTGATGCAATAATTCCTGCCATACTGTGAGCAACCAATATCACTTTTCCGGCTTGCTGATTGATGGCATCGCTTACCGTTTTAACATAGCTGTTAAGTGTTACAGCATTGGCGGAAGTTAGGTCGATGCCATGGGCAGGTAAGTTTATTACTACTACATTTGCATTTTGTGCTAATTGATTCCTTACGAATCCCCATGCACTCTCGTCAGCCCAGGCGCCGTGTATCAAAATATAAGTTAGATAATTCTTTCGTTGCTTTTCTAATTCAGCAATTACAAGTTTGGCAGCGGCAGCACCGGAGTTTTGCTGTTGCCCGGTAATGAGGTTGCCATCTTGTACTGCAAAAGCAGAGAAGGGAGCGCCCACAATAAATTTACTGCTGGTCATTTTTCTGGCTTCATCCTCGATCCTGAATGGTTGAATTTTCATCCCCACATAATTATCAGCATATTGCTCTTCGCTCGCGGCAAAGCCTGTCCATTTTTTCCCATCGACTAAAAATTTTCCATTAGGAAGTTTAGTCTTAAGAAGAATACAGGTTCCGTGACAAATAGCAGCTGTAGGCTTACCTGTGAGATAAAAGTCGGTAAAGAATTTGTGCAGTTCCGTGTTGTCGATGAACGTATACATTGGACCCTGGCCACCACATACAAAGATTGCTTTGTAATCGGCCGGGTTTACTGACGAAAGCTTAATTGTATTTTTTATCAGCGCAGTTTTGTTGGGGTCTTTCTTAAAGCCAAGCGATATATAATCGAAAGCGGCATATTTGCTTTCATCTTCGGGATCACTGAAACTGTCAAACTTTAGTTCACCGCCCTCGGGACTGGCTATATCTACTGTGTAGCCAGCCTCTGAGAATTCCCAATAAGGATGGGCGAGTTCGGCATACCATACGCCAATAGACCAACCAGTCTGTTTACTGGTAGCTGGATTGGAGGCTATCATAAGAACTTTTCCATTGTTGCCCGCATTGTGTTGTGCCCAGGTGCCCCATGAAATCATCAGAACAAGCGTTGTTGAAATTATCTTTCTCATATACTTTTTATTTTGGATTGAATAACCCAAAATTGCCCGCGATATGTTCCACTAATCAATATATTACCTGTTAAGTGAGTTACTTACTTAAAAGAAAGTATTGGAATAGACTATGCCAGACTTCATTTACGATAAAAAGATTTATTACAATCCTGTAGAGTTTGCCATGGACAGAATTGGCGGCACATGGAAGATGCCAATCCTAT
>JANYDR010000165.1 GCA_025363495.1 Cyclobacteriaceae bacterium
GACCTTGGGTTGGATATTGAGCATACTATTGTCGTTCGGGCACCAGGTAGCAAACAGTCAATAAATAATCAAACATTTAAAGATCGACTATTAACACACACGCAATTTCAGTCTGTAACACTTTCTAATTGTGTGCCAGGACAACCTTCCGGTGAGATGGCCTCTACAACTGGGATTAACCTGGTCGGAGCTTCGGAAAAACAGACTTTTAACTTCTATATCTATTTTATAGATGCGGATTTTATTTCAACGATGCGGATGGAGTTAAAAGCTGGAGAGAATTTTCCTGTTGGAAATGAGTCGCCGGATAAAATACTTGTTAACGAAGAAGCCATCAAATTGTGGGGAATCACAGAGTCACAAAATGCGATCGGCAAGAAAGTTGAATTTTGGGGTGAGAAATTTACTATCATCGGAGTGATCAAAAATTTTCATCAGGCCAGTGCCAAGACCGCCTACATCCCAATGATCTTTTTGCATACACAGAATAACAAAAGATTGGTAAGCATCCATGTTCAGTCAGACAACATTAAAGAAAGCCTGGAGTTAATAAAGGAGACCTATTCGTCGACTTTTCCGAATGCTCCCTTTGAATATTTCTTTCTGGATCAGGAGTTTGATAAACAATACAGGGCGGATGAACAGTTTCAGCAGGTTTTCGGAACGCTCACGGCATTTGCAATTATGATTTCGTGTCTTGGATTATTTGGTCTGGTTTCATTTACAGTTGCCAACAGGACTAAAGAAATTGGAGTAAGGAAAATATTGGGTGCTTCCATTGCTCAGATCATAGGACTGCTTTCAAAAGACTTTATCTCGTTGATAGTGATCTCTATGGTCGTTTCAATCTCCATAACTTATTTTCTGATACAAACCTGGCTGGAACGATATGCCTTTAGAATCGACTTGAGTGTGTGGCTTTTTGCAGTACCTGCCGTCAGTGTTTTGATTATTTCGCTACTCACAATATTTGTAAGAACTTTTCAGGTGTCTTCAGCGAATCCGGTTAATTCGTTGAGAGATGAGTGAGTGGTGAAAAGATCGATTTGAATACGCGGTTTCTAAAGAAGATTGGTCAGAATTCTCTAAATGAAAAAAGCGACTCATTTCTAAGTCGCTTTTCTTTTGTAGCGGGGGTAAGACTCGAACTTACGACCTTTGGGTTATGAGCCCAACGAGCTACCAACTGCTCCACCCCGCGATATTGGAGGCACAAAAGTAGACCCATACCGACTAAAAACCAAATGACGTTAATCAGCCCTCAATCCCGCTCTGCAACCTTTATTGTCTTCAAATAGGAGGTCTTGTCTTTCACTGGTTTCCACTTACGCACATAAGTGGCGGTACCTCCTTTAGGATTATACGTGGTGCTTGTGTTCTTTGGACTCACACAAGACGCTATTGTAATCGTACAAATTAGCAGTCCGACCAGCGTTTTCATCGCTTTGCAACGTTTGTAATTAATACCTTGACCTGCCAGAAGGTAATTGGGTTAATTTTGTCAAAAAACAAATGGATTCAACCCATAAGGCCGGTTTTGTGAGTATTGTAGGCAAGCCCAACGTTGGCAAGTCTACTTTAATGAATAAACTGGTGGGAGAGAATCTTTCCATTATTTCAGCCAAGGCCCAGACAACACGGCATCGGATTATGGGAATTCTGAATGGCGCAGACTTCCAGATAGTCTACTCTGATACTCCTGGTATCCTCGAACCCAAGTACGCACTTCATGAAGCGATGATGAATTATGTCAGAGTATCGCTGGAAGACGCTGATGTAATTTTGCTCGTGGTGGAGTGGGGAGAGAAATATGATGTTTCTGTTTATGAGAGATTTAAAACTGTAAAAGCACCAATACTTTTACTCATTAATAAAGTAGACAAGGCCCCGAAAGCAGGTCGCAATGAAATCATCAACTACTGGAAGAGTCATCTACCGGCCACCCGCATTCTCCCTGTTTCGGCATTAACAGGTGAAAATGTAGATAAAGTTTTTCCTGCACTTCTCGACCTGATGCCTTTGCATCCGGCTTATTTTCCGAAGGATGAGCTTACCAATCGTTTTTGTTGCGGGGTCATAGCGGTCTCCAGTTCCGGCAAAATCGGAAGCGTTTTGATCGGTCGGTGAAGCAACATGCCCAGGATCGATCCTTTTAAAGGCTTATGTACCTCTGCCTCGTGAAAAAAC
>JANYDR010000257.1 GCA_025363495.1 Cyclobacteriaceae bacterium
GTCAGAAAACATCGAAAACGAATACTAAAAACAGACCATGCTCAACCGAAAACCTTTTACTGATTTTAATCAATTTAGGATGTTAACTTTCACTGTTCACTTTCCTTTAAAATGAACTGTTCACTTTAGGCGGAATCTCCACTGAATGCGATTGGTCACCGAGAAATCTGTAAACCGAAAGCCTTGGAATTCTAAAAACCTTAATGGATCTCCAGCATTTTAACCACTGTCACGGCAGCTTCTTCACCTTTATTACCCAGCTTTCCGCCCGCGCGCTCCAGTGCCTGTTTCTTATTCAGCGTGGTAAGCACCCCGAAAATAATTGGCTTGTTGATTTTAAGATTCAGTTTCATAACACCATACGCTACTGCCTGGCAGATGTAGTCAAAGTGAGGAGTGTCTCCCTGAATGACGCAGCCGATGCAGATCACTCCGTCAATATCTTTTTTCTCTGCCATCCATTGAGCCGCCAATGGCAACTCGAAACTGCCTGGGACATTCACACGAATAATGTTACTCTTCTTAACGCCTAGCGCATGCAATGCCTGATGAGCGCCATCAAACAAAGCTTCTGTTACATCTTCATTCCATTCAGCCACCACGATGGCAATTTTCTTATTGGAAAGGTTGATCTTACTTTTCCCCGAAACTGTTTTAAGTGTGCCTGCCATACTGTGTCCACCGAAGGTGGAAAATTCTGTTAATAAAAAAAGGGATAGAACTCTATCCCAAATGTACCTAACTTATAGAAAATCAGTCTTTGATCTTTTCTCTTTAACCTTTCGTCTGCTAGGAATTCCCGTCCAATCTCGCCTTATACTTCCTTGCATTTTGAAACTCACCACTTTCCCAATACTCATCAATTACTCGCTGATAAGTTTGGATTGCTTTATCATTTTGATTTGACTTCTCAAACGCCAATGCTGCTTTCATCAGGTAGGTTGGAGTAAACTCTTTATTTGGTTTATAGTTGGCGGCCTTAGCGTAATATTCCGCTGCCTCTTCGTATTTCTTTTGTTCCATCAACGCATCACCAGCAAGGCTATACGCCCGGGCCTGAACAAGTTGATCGCTGGATTTAAAATCCTCAAAATAGAAAACAGCCAACTGAAACTTGGCTTGCTTCAGGCAGATCGCACCGGCATAAAAGTTTGCGAGGTTACCAGCCTGGGTCATAGAATAGTCTTCAATGATCTGCTTGAATCCAAGGTTGTTGCCATCACCATTCATTGCCAGGTTAAGGCTGTCAGCTTCAAAATAACGAACAGCCTGAAACATCTCTCTTTGAGCCTGATCATCCTGATTGCCTGCCCAGTATTTATAACCAAA
This sequence comes from Cyclobacteriaceae bacterium, assembly GCA_025363495.1. Lineage (GTDB taxonomy): Bacteria > Bacteroidota > Bacteroidia > Cytophagales > Cyclobacteriaceae > ELB16-189. The sequence goes on from JANYDR010000257.1 coordinate 1,330, forward strand.
ATAGCCGCCTATGATCAGGACAATTACCCCCACAAAGCCAAAGACAATCTTTGGATTTTGCTCAATCCAATTCTCGGCCAGTTCTACCTTGTCGGCGAGTACTTCTGAATTTTCCAGTAAATCCTTTTTTTCTTCGTTTTTTGCCATTTTCTTTAAAAATAAAGCCCCGCTTATGACGGGGCTGCAAAACTAAATATTCGTCATCATTAAACAAACCCTGAATCCTGGGTATTCTGTCCTTCTGGCTTCTTACTCCTGGCTTCGATATTATTTATTTAATCCAGCACAAACGGATAATCCGTCTGAACGTAAATATCTGTCAATGCCTCTTTTGGATCCGGGAAATTTGACTCTTCTGCAAACTTCACACTCTCTTCCACCTGTGCATTGACCTTATTGTCGATCACTTCAAGGTCTTGTTCCGTCGCAAATTTCTTCTCAAGAATGGTTTGTCTTACTGACTCTACAGGGTCCCGATGCTTGTATTCATCCACTTCTTCTTTGGACCTATACTTTTGCGGATCTGACATTGAGTGACCTTTGTAGCGGTAAGTGCGGAATTCCAACAGTGTCGGACCTTCACCATCGCGGGCACGCTCAGCCGCTTTTGCCACTGCAATATGAACAGCTTCAACACTCATCGCATCGACCGGCTCTGAAGGCATGTCATAGGCTTCGCCAAGTGTGTAAAGATCTGTCACATTCGAGGACCGCTTCACGGAAGTACCCATTGCGTAACCATTGTTTTCTATTACAAAGATCACAGGAAGCTTCCATAACATGGCGAGATTAAGAGCTTCGTGAAATGCTCCCTGCCTTACAGCACCATCTCCCATATAAGTGATACAAAGATTTTTGGTCTTGTTATATTTTTCTGCGAAAGCTATTCCTGCTCCCAGAGGAATCTGGCCACCAACAATACCATGACCTCCTACAAAATTGTGTGCCTTGTCAAAGATGTGCATGGAGCCACCTTTGCCTTTTGTAGTACCTGTCTCTTTTCCGTATAACTCTGCCATTACAGCGTTAGGACTAGTTCCCAATCCAAGAGGATGTGCATGATCGCGATAGGCAGTGATCCACTTATCATCTTTTGTAAGAGCGGTGATGGCACCGGCCGCACACGCTTCCTGACCAATGTATAAATGACAGAAACCTCTGATTTTTTGCATTCCATAAAGCTGGCCTGCCTTGTCTTCGAACTTGCGCATCAGGTACATCATTTCATACCAGCGTAAGTAGGTCTCTTTCGGGAAATCACCTTTATCTTTTGGGCTTTTCGGCTTGGCTTGGGTTGTGGTCGGCATATGAGTTACTTTTGAATCTGCGAAAATAGCCCTCAAATCATCACCAACAAACAATTACTACCAAAACATAGACCGGATGCGACTTGAACGGCTTCAGCTGGGGAATTTCAAAAACTATGCAGAAGCAAAAGTTGACTTTGTCGGAAACGTTCATTGTTTTTTTGGCAAGAACGGAAGCGGCAAAACCAATCTGCTGGAGGCCATTCACTATTTGTCGTTCACTAAAGGCAGATTTCTTTCGCACGATCTCTCCAATGTACGTCATGGCCAGGACCACTTTTTCATAAAAGGAGTTTTTGAGAAAAATGAAAAGCAGGTAGAAGTCATTTGCTCTTTCGCGGGAGAAAGAAAAAAAACGATGGCTGAAAACGGTAAAGAGTACAGTCGCTTTTCAGAACATATCGGTAAATATCCATTAGTGCTCGTTGCTCCCGATGACAGCGAGCTGATTGGAGAAGGTGGGGAAGTAAGAAGAAAATTTTTTGATACACTGCTCTCCCAGGTAGACAAAGAATATCTTGAAAATCTGATGATCTACCAGGCGCATGTGCGTCAGAGAAATAGTTTGTTGAGAATGATCGCTGAGCGCGGATCAATTGATAAAGATCTTATCGACTCTTATAATGAAAAGATCGTGACGTCGGGAAAAATTCTTTTTGCGAAGCGATCTGAATTTGTAAAAGAATATTTGCCCCTGCTGGCTAGTCGTTATAATTTTTTAACAGAAGGGCTTTCAGAAGAAGCAGGAATGAATTATGAATCTGATCTTATAGATATTGATTTCAAAAAAGAACTACAGTTGAAGCTTGATCGTGATATTTCACTGGGACGCACATCGATCGGAGTTCATCGCGATGATTTTTTGTTCACACTCAACGGCTATGAATTGAAACGGTATGGTTCGCAAGGACAGCAAAAATCATTTTTTATAGCGCTTAAGCTCGCGGAGTTTGATTATTTGAAAGCCCACCGCGATGTTAAGCCGCTTGTTTTACTGGACGACATCTTTGATAAGCTGGATGATGGGCGCATTCATCAGCTTATGAGACTTGTAACAAGCGGAGACTTTGGGCAAATATTTATTACTGACGCCAGGCCTGACAGAAGTCTGGAAGTTTTGAAAAAGGAAGGAATAAAGTCTCAGAACTTTTTTGTTGAGGACGGTTCAATTGGGAAATAATAATGCAGTAAACGTTGTGCTCTTAGTGATTTCTTTGTGGTCTTTGTGACCTGCCTAAAAAGACGATTTCGTCTTATCCAGGTTATCATTCCTCCGATTGCGGCGTACATCCCGAAGAAGCAATAGCAAAAGTGTGATGAAAGGTATGCACGCGAGACTTATTCCGATCATTGGTATTATTTCAGAATCAGTTATCGTTATCATTTCAATTTTTCTATTAATGAACTGGTTCCCTGATAAAGGTTATAAATCAGTCCTCCTAATGCAAAGATCGCTACAAATCCAAAGAAAGCCAAAGCGAAGTTCTTTCCTGTAAAGCCATCCCATTGATAGAACAAAGTGATCACTCCGGAAATAGTGGCCAAAAAGATCAAACTCAAAAGTTTGATGATTTCTATATTGAACTTGACACGTTCTTCAATGTAGTGTTGGGCTTCCATGTTTGATGATGCAAAATAAATGAAGTGACGAAATCAAATGCAAAGTCAGGGCACAGGAAATCCAGACTAAGTGAAATTTTAGCGAGGCTTTCAATTATTGTTTAAATCCCTGTCATTCAGTAGTTTTAGCAACACATTCTCCGGATATGAAGAAACTCTTACTGATTGTGCTCCTCGTACCTTTTTTAAGTACAGCACAAAAAATTGAAAACCTCAGAGCTGTTGTTCAAGCAAGTGAAATAACCATCACCTACACGATCAGCCCGACAAACACACTCGATAAATTCGATGTTGCCATTTATTCGTCACATAACAATTATTCTGCGCCACTTCAGCAGGTGTCCGGTGACATTGGAAGGGGTATCGGAGCAGGTGAGAACAAAAAAATCATATGGTATGCAAGGAACGAGCTTGGCGATTTCAAAGGAGATATCTCATTCGAAGTAAGAGCGGAGGTCATTGCAACATTTGTGCAGACGAATCAATTCAGTTCAGTGAAAAGAGGCAAGTCAGTACCTATAACATGGCGTGGAGGAAACAGCAGCCAGGATGTTAAAGTTGAATTATTAAAAGGAGGCACTATAGAGAGTGTGATTGCAACAACCTCCAATAACGGTTCATATACCTGGAGTATTTCGGCGAAGGAAAAAACAGGAAGTGATTATCAGATCCGTCTTACTAATGGGAAAGAGACTGTTGTGTCATCTAATTTCTCCATTAAGCTTAAAGTGCCGACTCTCGTAAAAATATTGCCGGTTGCAGTGATTGGAGCTGTCGTGGTATTGGTTTCCGGAAAATCAAAATCTTCCACGGAAGATGCGAAGACGAATTTGCCTACTCCTCCTGATTTGGGATTATAAATTTCAAGACTTACGGATTGTGAAAATGAAAAAGATTGTGATGAAGAAATATTACAGAACCCTTTCTCAGAAGTTTTTATCAACATCAATAGCGATGAGTAGAATCATAGTGATTGCTTTTGTTTTGATCACATTAACCGATAGGTCGAACGCACAAACATTTAATCCCGGGCATATTGGAAATATTTCTCAAAAAACTTCACTCAATCAACCGCGTAATGTTTTCGTTTTAGGAAACTACGCGTATGTGTCCAGTGTGGTAAGTAACTCATTGGAAATTGTTGATATCTCCAACCCTGCTTCACCGGTGCAAAAAGGAATTATATATGATGGTGATGGCGGTGCTTATTTAAATGAACCTTCCTGGGTACATGTTGTTGGCAATTATGCCTATGTCGTTAGTCAGGGAAGCAACGCTCTTGAAATAATCGACGTAACAAATCCGGCGGCACCGGTACATAAAGGTTCGTTGGTTGATGGTCAAGGTGGAGCTCTTCTCAATGTCGCTCTCTATGTTACCGTAGTTGGAAATTATGCCTACATCTGTTGCTACCTCACCAATACATTAGAGATTGTTGATATTTCAAATCCGGCGGCGCCAGTACATAAAGGAAGTATTGTTGACGGTGCAGGCGGCGCGAAGCTTAGCGGTCCACGGGCGGTATTTGTTTTCGGAAATTACGCCTATGTTGCAAGTCAGTCCAGCAACGCATTGGAAGTTGTAGATGTTTCCAATCCTGCGTCGCCAGTACATGCCGGATACCTTTCAAGTACAACAGCAAGTGCACTCGTGGCACCTCGCGCAGTAAGAGTTTATGGCAACTATGCATACGTGGCGTGCAGTAGTGCTTTGGAAATAGTTGACGTATCAAATCCAAATATTCCTGTTCATAAAGGAAGCCTGACCAATGGCACTGGTGGTGCATTGCTAAGTCGGGCCATCGATGTGGTGGTGGTGGGCCAAAATGCCTATATCGCCAGTTTCAACAATAACGCATTGGAGGTCGTGAATGTTTCCAATCCTGCGTTGCCAGTCCACCTCGGCAACATTTCAAATGGAGCGGGGGGCGCCTTGCTCGGTGGAGCATTTTCAGTCGCCATATCAGGAACTAACGCGTACATCGCAAGCAATTCAAGTAATGCGATGGAGGTCGTGGATATATCAACACCATCTGCTCCGGTTCACAAAGGATCAATTGCGGAAAATGTGAGCGGCGCGTTATTGACCACTCCACTTAATGCCGTTGTTTCTAGTTTTTCCGGTAAAAATTATGCGTTTGTAGCCAGTAGCAATAGCAGTGCCCTGGAAATTCTGGATGTATCCAATCCTGCAACACCTACTCATGTGAGTAACGTTACCATACCTTTCATACAATCTGTTTATGTCTCCGGCAATTATGCTTATGCAGTGAGTAACAACACCAATACCTTTTACATTATTGACGTATCTACTATTACTGCACCCGCGATTGTTGGTACGCTGGCGGATGGGCAAGGGGGCGCTACACTTTCTGGCGCAGTGTCAGTTTTTGTATCTGGAAACAGGGCTTATGTAGCGGCTAATTTTTCATCTGCTTTGGATGTAATTGATATAACGAATAAGAGCGCTCCAGTGCATAATGGCAGCGTTGTGGATGGCCAGGGAGGTGCGATATTGACAAATGCAAATTCAGTTTTTGTTTTGGGCAATTATGCATACGTCCTAAGTCCAACCGGAAACGCACTGGAGATAATAGATGTCACTAACTCTGCATTGCCAGTTCATAAAGGTAGTACTGCCGATAATACAGTTCTGAATTCTCCAACCAATATTTTTGTTGCGACATCGAGTGGAAATACATACGCTTACATAACAGCCGGGGTAGGCAATAGGGTTACGACATATGATGTCACTAACCCTGCTTCGCCTGTATACAAAAGCTCTCTGACAAATGGAATTGGAGGCGCCGTTCTTAGTACGCCCAACTCTGTTTTTGTGACTGGAAACACCGCTTATATAGCCAGTAGCGCGAGCAATTCAATTGAAGTTGTGGATGTAACAGGAGCTTCTACACCAACGCATAAGGTAAGTGTCACCAATGCCGGCAGCACGAGGTTTCTCTCCTATCCAAATTCAGTTTTTGTTTTAGGCAATTATGCATACGTAGCAAACAGTTCAGGCAATTCTGTGGAGATCCTTTATCTGTTCTCCCCATCCCTGACATCTTTCACACCTGCATCTGGCGCAACCAATACAGATGTCACTATTACCGGAGTAAATTTCAGCACTACTGCTTCGAACAACGTCGTTAAATTTAACGGAACACAAGCCACTGTTAAAAGCAGCACTGCTACATCAATTATTGCAACGTTGCCAACAGGTGCAACTACTGGAACGATTACTGTTACGGTGGGCAGCCAAACGGTTTCCAATGCCTCAACGTTTACAGTGTTACCGTCTATTACAAGTTTTACGCCTGCCGCTGGAACAATTGGTGGCTCTGTAACAATCACCGGAACGAGCTTTGACCCTACACCTGCAAATAATATTGTAAAATTTAACGGGACGGCAGCGACGGTGACAGCCAGCACAGCCACAAGCATTACAACTACTATTCCCACGGGTGCTACTACGGGCACGATAACAATAACTACTTCTGGTCAAACGGCAACAAGTGTGACGAACTTTACTATTGATATTACTTCTCCCGTTGAATCCGGCAACACTACAGCTACTTCTGTCCTTCCGAATACAGCACTTCCTGTCTCGATAACTATCAAAGACGATGAGTCAGGAATTTCATCCGCTAAGATCCAGTATCGTCCTGTTACGTTAGGTGGGTCAGGGATTTTTATTACCGGCGATATGATATCTCCTGCTACAGGATCGGTTTATACTCATAACATTCCCAAAGAAGCAATAACGGAACTTGGAGTTGAATATCGATTCTTACTAGTGAATGGCGCAGGACTTGATAATTCAGGATCACAAACAATTTATAGGGCAACTGTCAATCAATCTTCAGGCCTAACAATATCTTCTTATCCAACTTCGGTCGCTGGAAGCACGGCGGCTAACTATCGCATTATTTCAATTCCTTTGGTATTGACGAGCAAAACTGCCAACAGTGTTTTTTCAGATGAGCTTGGAAATTATGACGCAAGTGTCTGGAGGATGTTTAAATATAACGGCAGCACTTTCGATGAAATGAATGGCAACTCTTCATTGAATCCAGGAGAAGGATATTGGTTTATTACGAATAAATCTTCTGCATTAAATACCGGCGCGGGAACAACGGTCGATGTGGGAACTGGCAGTCCGTTTACTATAACATTAAACTCTGGATGGAACCAGATTGGTAATCCATACAACTTCAATATCTCTTGGTCCGATATTCTCGCTGCCAATCCTCTTCAGGCTGCCAATGTTGGTGGTGCATCAGGAAAAATCAGGGTATTCAGAGGGTCTGTTGACAATGTCGATGTGCTAAAAAGTTTTGAAGGCGGATTTGTAAAAAATACAAGCACGACCGCTGTCACGTTAAAAATTCCGGTAGCAAAAAACACAGGAATA
>JANYDR010000332.1 GCA_025363495.1 Cyclobacteriaceae bacterium
TGGGAAGTAATAACTGGGCAGTGAACGGATCAAGAACAGCGACCGGCTCGCCCCTGCTTTGCAACGATCCACATCCGGAGGTGATTGGTCTAACGGTTTTAAAGACACTAATTCTTTGGGCAATGCCATGGGTACATTGTCGAGTACCACTGGTTTAAAATCCCATTTACCTGCATTATCAACAATAGGATCCCCCACAGGTTCTCTGTCTGGGTATAAAACATCTAGTGTCTGTTTGCCGAACAATGCCAATGCGTTTGTCATCTCAAGATCTTTCTCACTCATGTTGAGTGTTTGTGCCATGCTCTTAAGCAATAACATGCATTTCAGGTTGGTCCACTTCTCCGGTGAATAGTCGAGGAGCTTATATTCAAATGGGTAGTGTTCGTAGTCAAGTGATTCAACAACTGCATTAATGCCGGCTGTGTAGTGATCAAGTATTGCTTTGCTTTCAGGATTAGATTCCATAAGCTGAAGAGCTTTGTTGGCGGCATAGACCATACCGAGTCTGCGTTGACGACGATCATAATCGAGGGCAACCTTTCCGATTATTTCAGAAACTCTTCCCGCAGCAGCGTGAGTCTGAAACTCCATTTGCCATAGGCGATCAGACGCTGTTACGTACCCTTGAGTAAAATAAAGATCATTATCATTCTTTGCAAAGATGTGCGGTATTCGAAGGCTATCATAAATGACAGTTACCAATTCAGTCAGACCAGTTGCTGATAATTTTTGATTGGATGGCTTATCAGCTTCAGCATTTTGCCAAAACCCGTGGAAAGGATCAAGGAATTTTCCGAGCGGCGGGATAGGAGAGCCAAGATTCCAGCCGCGGTTGAGGGAATAGAGTAGGAGTAGAGTGATCAGAAGAGAGAGGCTGACTTTTAATATCTTCATAAGATTCCATGGGATTAAAAGTAAAACGATGAATCTAAATTGGCTTTAACAATTGTTTTAATATGCGTCAAAAGTGGTAATTTTTCCTGCTGTTTGGTGGTTCCGGGGTTAATTTTTAGGTAATGGATGATCTGGTGCCTTTGTTTCTTTGCTGTAAATGATTTTACCGCTGAGGCGCAAGGACGCTAAGTTATGGCAAGAAAAAGAACCTGATGTTACAAGCTTCGCGCCTTGAGCCTCCGCGTCTCAGCGGTACAGTATTTAGAAGTAGTCAGGTTTTCCGTATGCGCTTTCCTTGATGGCCTTAATTCTCGCCTTTAGATTCGAAATAAAAAGGCAACACTAGAATTAAGTTCGTCACGCGGAGGCGCTAAGGCGCAGCGACGCCAAGATATCTTTTAATTGATATACCTAAGCCTATTAACTCCAATGAATAAAGTAAGATATAATGAATTATCAGGCATGCTACTCAATGCCGCCCTTTGTGTTCACAGAGAAATGGGACCGGGGCTTCTCGAGTCGGTATACCAGCAATGCATGATTCGTGAATTGAATATGCAGAGCGTTAAAGTCAGAACAAACGTTCCTGTCCCTTTGGTTTATAAAGGATACGTACTTACGAAGAATTACTATATGGATATACTTGTTGAGGAAGAAATAGTTGTTGAACAAAAAGCTGTGGAAGTCCTTTTGCCCGTCCATGAGGCTCAAATTATCAGTTGCTTAAAATTATCAGATAAGAAATTAGGATTTCTTATCAATTTCAATGTCCCGTTAATTAAAAACGGTTTCAAGAGGTATGTTAACAATTTTTAGTTCTATTTGAAAATGAAGTCTGATTTTACCAAGACCTTAGCGCCTTTGCGCCTCCGCGTCTTAGCGGTAACTTACATGGTGGTAGCATCTCCTATCGGTGATGCAAGTCTTAAGAGCAAAATGGCTCGAAACTGAAGCCCTTTAACCCCCACAACCCACAAATTCTCTCAAAAAGGTAATCCAAAGCCTTTAACACCCACAATTCAGCTAAATCTCCAAGAAATTACTCACAACCACCGGATACAGACCGAACACCGACGGGATTCAGGCCGGGAAAATAGTATAAAAATGTTCTACGAATTCTGAACAAATCAGTCACCTGTCCCGTAGGAACGGCAGTAAATTCACTTTGAAAAAAACTTGCCCTAAACCCAACGTTGTATGCTGATCAAAAATAATCCACTACTGAAAGGAGTCAGCGGTATGCTGGGTAAGACATTTGTAGTCCGTGAATGGCGGGGAAGGCAGGTAATGTCTAACCGGCCTAAAAAAAGAAAGTCAATTTCTGAAAAGCAGAAAGCCAGCAACGAAAATTTTAAGAAAGCAGCGCAGTATGCTAACCTGGCAATGACCGACCCAGTGGTTGCGGCCGACTACAAAAAAGGCATCAATTTCAAGACGCACAGTGCCAAGCAGGCTGCCCTGCGTGATTATTTAGTTGCCCCTACCATTGACTACATAAAAGTTAATGAATACAAAGGAGTTCAGGGCGATACGATCACCATCAAAGCGATAGATGATTTTCGTGTTGTGAAGGTTACGGTGGAGATCATTGACGGCAACGGTGAGGTTCTTGAACAGGGTGACGCCGTGCGTTATGTTCGCAAGAAATATATCTGGAAGTATCGGACATCCCTGATGAATAACTGCATCAATGGAACCGAGATAAAAGTTGCTGCATTCGACAGACCAGGGAATCGGGCAGACAAGACGGAGGAAATCTGGGAGCGGTAATCTGTGATCGGTGTGTGCCGATGCGAACATCTTACTACCTGAACACAAATTTCCCTACCCAGTATCCAAAATAGACGATTGAAATGCAGAAGACGGTGGCCCGCAAGATCCAGATAGTGTAGAACATTAATTTCTTTTGCGCGAGAGCTTCGTGCTGCCGCGAACGTAATTCCGATTTTCCTGAAAGGTTGCTCATAATTGATAATTCAATTTATAATCGTCGTTTTTTATTTAAAAATCTACAGAACAAAAAAAAGTCAAGGCATTCCAGCCGTCACCCTAGAAAATCCACGAGTATTAGATCAACAGAATCTGTTGGAAACGTATTCAGCTTAGTTGATCACAAAATCTAATCCAGCTCGTCACGACAGTATCTCCTCGGTGATTTCCGTGAGCAAGTGACCCGTTCCGGTTGTCCCACCCCCCGAAATTGTTATAGCTTCTTCCACGGGTATTTCTATAAGATCTGACTGAGCAGTAAAAAACTTTTGCATCTCGGATAACCGGAGAATAGTGCCGTCACTGGCATGTGTCTTGTACGCAAGACCGTCGGTGTCAATGTCCTGGCTGAACGGATCGTTTGCGTTGAGGTGATGAAAATATTTTTCGGTGAGGTCTCTCTTAAAAATGATAGCATCCATCCAGCTGTCCAGCCTCTTGTAAGCTGTAACAAAAAGCGCCGGAGATCCGAGGAACTTGAAGATTTTGGCGACCTGCTCCTTGCTCCAGGTATGGCCAATGCGCTCTCCAAGCTCATGCATAATCGGTTGGAGCTCACGCAGGATCGTCGTCCTGTGGCGCTTGTATAAATGCGCCACTTCGCTCATTGTGAGGCGTCCGGGGGTTAGATCTTCGGGATCTTTTTCCGTGTTCATAACAACACATTAAATAGTTGACAACAAAAATTTTAGTAGGTGCATCTTAAAGTATAAGATCAAATTGCAAATATTTTTATTTTCTGAGCTAAAACGTAGGAAGATTTAACTAATTTCTAATCTACTTTCTTTTTCATGTTTGCCTTGGGCGGGGATTCTAAGACTCTGTCAGGTAAAACTATATTTAGTCACTCCGGCTTAAGCAGGAGGTTAAGCTCCATCGGAGCGACCTGTTAGTTCTCTTCGGGATTTTTGATTCTAACAGGCCGCACCTACGGCGCTTGCGTTCGGTCGTTGATATGTTTCTACAAACGGGTCGCGCCGCTGGCGCTTTCGTTCCGTCATTTAATACGTTTCTACAAACAGGTCGCTTGTTATCAGGATATCTATGCTTTCTATGCTGTTCTGTGGGCAAAACATTTTGATGTGAATATCTATTAAAGCCTCGATAGAGGTGTCCTGTTTGTAGAAACGCAGATTGGCTCCGATGCGCAAAGCTCCATCGGAGCGACCTGTTAGTTCTCGGATTTTGATTCTAACAGGCCGCACCTACGGCGCTTGTGTTCGGTCGTTGATATGTTTCTACAAACGGGTCGCGCCGCTGGCGCTTGTGTTCCGTTGTTAATACGTTTCCATAAATGGGTCGCGCCGCTGGCGCTGGTTGTCAAGGATATCTATGCTGCCTGGCACTTTTCAGAATGATTTCAGACAAAATCCTGATTTCTTCCCGAAAATTTCGATGCAAATTGATGCAAATCGATGCATTTCGATGCGTATTGATGCATATCGATGCAACGCCCACGAACACTTTTTCACTTTTGACCCAAGCAGGAACATATGACCAACGGGCGGCGCGCCCATCAACGATGCTAGCTCGTTGGTGGATATCACCCGATAAATTTTGGTTCAATGTCTCCTGTGAAACCCACTCCGGTAATCCGGGGTACAAACAATAACAATATGAGTAAAATTGATAATAACCCCTTGCTCAAAGCGGCGAGCGGCATGCTTGGAAACACGGTGGTTTACCGCACGATCGGCGACCAGATCCAGATGGTCAACAAGCCAAAGAAGAGGAAAACTATTTCTGACAAACAACAGGGTGTCCAGACGAATTTTTTGAAGGCGAGGAACTACGCAATCAGGCAGACGGCCAATCCTGATTTTAAGAAGTTGTATGAATCAGGTATTACAAAAAAGAAAGGATCCGCGTACATGGTGGCGATGAGTGACTACCTCAATGCACCGACGATTGATCTGATCGACACCTTCGCCTACAAAGGGAACGTCGGTGACGTTATTGAAGTAGAGGCACGCGATGATTTCAGGGTTACTGCCGTGAAAGTCACGATCACCGACGGCGGTGGTAATCTGTTGGAGGAAGGTGATGCGCAGCAGGCTGAAGTGACAGGCGCGTGGGTTTACAAAGCGACTGTCGCCAACCTGGCTGTAACCGGTTCTGTCATCAAAGCAATAGCCTTTGACCGGCCCGGCAACAGCACACCACAGGAAGTAACATTATAAGTATTAATAGCAATGCGGTCCCTCTTCTCTGAAAGGAGAGGGGCCCTTGCTGGTGGTGAGAGGTGAGGGGTAATCGGTTAGCGGTAGTCGGTACCCGATCGCTATCGGGTCGGTAATCAGTGATCGGTAATCAGTATCCCGACCGAACAAAGTTCACCTGCTGAGACAGCTTCGGCGAAAAAAGAAAATCAATATTAAAAACCTCGCGTGACTTATCGCGCGAACAAACCCAAAATTGTATGGCAACAATAACAAACAATGCACTATTGAAAGGTCTCTCTGGAACACTCGGGGATTTTTGTTTCCGGGTGATACGTGGAAAAACATATGTATCAAAACGGCCTAAGGCCCGTAGCGGACATAGTCCGTTGCAGCAAAAGGCCATGAATCGTTTTCGTCACGCGACGCAATATGCGAAGAAGCAAATGAATGATTGGGAGATCCGTCAGCTCTATCAAACCGGCGTCAATGAAAAAAAACGGAGTGCATACCACGTGGCCTTAAGCGATGCGTTGAACGCTCCCGAAATTCATTATGTCCACACGTCTCAGTACTCGGGTGCTGCCGGTAATTTGATTACAATCAAGGCAACTGACGACTTCAAGGTTGTGCGTGTAAGAGTAATCATTACCGACGGTCATGGCAATCATGTGGAATGCGGTGAGGCCATCAGGTCTATACGAAAGCCTGACTTCTGGAAGTACAAGGCTATGGAGTTTAACGGACATGTACCGGGTACTACCGTCACTGTGACTGCATTTGATATTCCGGAGAATGAGACGACAAGTGAGGTGATTGTGGGTGGTAATCATTGATCAGTAATTCGATCTGTGCTGGTCATTGTAATACTGTATGAGCACGGGGTTGGGAATTTTACCGCTAAGACGAAGAGGCCATGAGCGAAAAAGCAAATGTAACCAATAGACCCTTTGGCTAGCGATACTAACAACAACCCTTTGCGTCTGCGCCTCCGCGTCTCCGCGGTTTAAAATCAAAATTTAAGAAACACAAAACGAAAAGGCAATTTGAAAAAAACTAAATGAAACAGGCGTCGGTAAATTCGTTTCACTGTATGGCGCTGCGCTTGCACCGCGTGTCCGTGTGAATTAATTGAGAGTGAGCATTCCCTGAATCTTATCAAGTAACATTTAAACATCGCTATTATGAACAACTATAAATGGCTACTGGATGCCGGTCATGGAGGCATCACCAACGATGGTAAGTACACTACGGCACCTGCGAAGATGCATGTGTTTGAAGACGGCCTTACTTTCTATGAGGGCGTAAACAACCGGGCAATCGTTGACAGGCTGATCCCGATGTTGAAAGACACCGGGATTGAATATGAATTGGTGTACGACCAGGTTCTTGACACACCATTACGCCAGCGGGTCGAAAAGGCAAACAAGCTGTATGACGTTGACAGACGTGGTATCTATGTTTCCATTCACAGCGACGCGATGCCCGATGGCGCCCATGGGAAAGGTTCCGGACTTTCTATCTACACTTCGAAAGGCAAGACCAGCAGTGATCTCATCGCAACGATCTTTTATGACACCTACGCGGAGCACCTGAAAGAATTTAGGATCCGGAAAGATTTGTCTGATGGCGATGCCGACTTCGAAGAGGATTTTTATGTATTGAGAAAGACAAGCTGTCCGGCGATACTGATTGAAAACTTATTCTTCGATAACCGGAGGGAAGCGGAGTTTTTGATGAGTGAGGTTGGTCAGCAAAAGATTGCAAAGATACTGCTGTTGTCGATTTTGGCGGTTGAACGAATGCATCCTGCATTAACGCTCTAGGCGTTGTGCATTTACCGCTGAGACGCTAAGGCGCAGAGGCGCTGAGCCTGCGGAAAAACGGGAAAAATAACTCGCCGATTTGTCTGGCTGCCAATACTAACACATAATCCTTTGCGTCTCTGCGCCTTCGCGCCTCCGCGGTTTAAAATCAAAATTTAAAAACACAAAACGAAAAAGCACCATGAAAAAACTAAAAGAAACAGACGTCGGTAAATTCCTTTCAAGCAAAGGCCTTGACCACGCACTTCAGGGAATAGGAGATTTTGTCCCAGGCATCCGGACACTGGAACGATTGAAAGATCTAATTCTGGGTAACGATAATCTTACTGAAGACGACAAGAAACAATTCATCGAAATGTACAAACTTCATCTTGAAGAGTTTGACAAACAGCTCGCGGATACCGCCAGCGCAAGAACCAGAGAAAGAGAGTTCGTTGCCGCTGCCGGTCACATCGACTGGTTCATGACTGTCTTCGGAGTGATCATTCTTAGCTGCTTTGTGTACACCGTTGTGATCTCAACGACCGGATCGATCCCCGTTGACATGCGCGAGATCTTTATCGAAAGTCGCGCGGCGGTGAGGGATATTGTGCTGGCGATTGCGGCCTACTATTGGGGTAGTTCGGCGGGGAGCAGGATGAAAGAGATGAAGTTGGGGAAGTAGGGTGGTCGATAATCGGTTAACTGTGATCGGTAGCGCGCACTCATTGCACACAATCTACCGATCACGGATTACTGATTACATTACTTACTGTTTACTGATTGTCATCTCAAGATCTTTTTCAGTCAAGTTGAGTATTGTGCCATACTCTTCTGTAAAAGCATACGGTTAAAATTATTAGAACTACAATAGTAAAGCATGCTTATCGGATGAAATTTTTACTCTCATCTTTGAAATAAATAGTATATTTCAAAGCTTCATCAGGTTTTAAATGAATACCGTCTGATGTTTCGGGTTCAAGTAAGTCTGGTAGCGATACGTATTTGTATTTTGATCGTGGGAAATACTTATAGAACCTATCTCTGATAGCTACTGCATACGGCAGTTTTTCAAGTTGAGGATTTACGGGTAATTCAAAGAAAATGATATTGGCCCCCCGATCTTCCATTGACTTTACATAGTTTGTTAATAAGTTGAAAGATTTTAGCAGATCTTCTTCGTCAGGTGATTTGGAGTACGCTGCAATCTGAAGTTTAAGCATTTCCGGGAACAACGCATTAGTCTGGCTGGATTTGTCAGGATTTTTCTTTTCATTTTTCTTATTTAAATATCCAAGTGATTTTAGTTTCATTATGGTAACAATTTGAATAAGTCCTAAGATGGCAAGAGGTTGTTTGTCTTCACGCAAAGAAGCTATCATTTTTCTTGGATAGAACATGATTGGTGAGTTGAGAGATGTAGTAAATTCCTTGTTTTCTGGTCGTAGCGCAAGGTTCATCTCAATAAAGATATTTTTCGGCAAGTTCGATTTATGAGACAGAATATTAAGACCATCAACAATACCTTGCCCACCTAACGTCAGATTATAGGTTTTCGGTAAACTGTCCATTATTAATCTTGACGAAAGCGACGAACCAATGATTATGCTTTGATAGGAATCTGTATTGTCATAAAGAAAATGCTGTGCCTTGATAAAGTTATCCTGCCATTGATGTTGTGAAGCACGCCACCACCGGGGGGCAAATTGAGAGACGAATATTGAATATGTCGTCAGTAGTATCGTTGCCGTGAAGAATATTTTCCTAGTCATAAACTCTTTAAAATTGAAAATAAATAAAGGAACCTGATGTCCCACTGTTTACGACAATTAAAAAGAGCATGATTCCGTAAAGGAGATACTCAAATCGTCTGTACTGGCTAAATGTTTGTCTACTTTTAGCCAGATATATAAAGTGATATAGTATTACTGGTGCGGAGTATAGAAGTATATAAATTATAATTTGGAGATTTAATTCGATCTCCGAATTCAGGAAAATGGATTTGAGATATTCAATCACGTGTTCAAAATTTGGTAATTTGAATAACAGCCAGGCTAGAGTGATAAAACCAAATGTGAAGCATGTCTTAAATACATTGAAGAAGATAGTGGCTTTAATTTTAATCTTATCTTCAATAAATCTTTCCAAGCCAAGCGTCAGTCCGTGGAAGCCTCCCCATATTGCATAACTCCATGCGGCCCCGTGCCAAAGTCCTCCAAGAAGCATCACAATTATCAAATTAATGTAGGTGCGAACCTTCCCTTTCTTGTTTCCGCCAAGAGGAATATAGAGATACTCCATTAAGAACGAAGACAGCGATATATGCCATCGTTTCCAGAATTCCTTGAACGATTTGGATATGTACGGAAAATTGAAATTATCTTTGAAATTATAACCGAACAGTTTAGCTAATCCAATAGCTATTAATGAGTACCCCGCAAAATCGGCAAATATTTGGCACGAGTACCCGAATAGCATTACCAGTAAGGTTGCAGTGGATTGAGATTGAAAATAGGGGAAGGCAATCCAGAAAGTAAAATCCTTTAGGTTGTCAGCCACTACCATTTTTAGAAAATATCCCGTAATTAGATTTTTTATGACCTGCTCCCAGTTTATAGTATTAAGATATTTCGCTTCAATTTGCGGAAGAAAATCATGAGCCTTTACAATCGGGCCGGAGATTAATTGAGGAAAGAAGCCCTTAAAGAAAAGAACGCGTTCTGAGTGCTTTAAGAATGATTTTGGAATGATTTCTTTATTATTAAAATATTTCTCCCGATACACATCAACTACTAAACTTATGCCCTGAAATGTAAAAAATGAGATACCTATTGGTAGTGGCAATGTCAAAAGAAATTCACCTAAAGAACTTGAGCTACTTAAGAATGTTTTTGAAAATAGGGAACTGTATTTGAAAAACAACAATATCGATAGATTCATCACAACCCCCATAATCGCGAACCGCTTTTTGTATTCATCCTTTCCGTACACTACAAAGTAGCTGGAGACAATATTAATACTTACGGAAAACAATAGTAGTAATACCAATATTGGCTCATTATACGAGTAGAATAATAAACTTGAAACTATAAGGATTACAACTTGAAAGCGTGAAAGAAAGGGCGTGTAGTAAAAAAGAAAAGTTGCTACTACTAAGCCGATAAAAATGAAACTATTAAACAGCATGAAGGATGTTCAGTTCTGGAAATTTAGGTTGTCCACAAATTAATGCGAGCTCTCTTCCTGGAATTTATTCACCCTAAGCGCACATATCCGGCAAATTATCAATTAATTACTTAAACCACTTTGACGGTAACCGAAATAATGTTTGAGCTTTAAAAAATTGCTTTCAAGCAAGTAATAGCTTAAAGTAGCCATTGCATAAGATGTTGCGTAACTCCCCAATAGGTCTATAATAATAGACTTTTCTGAGTAAAAGTGGTGAAAAATCATGAAGCAAAGTGGATGGTATACATAAAGACCATAACTGATCCTTCCGGTAAAAATTAGTGGCTTGATTCTTAAAAATCTCTTTATAAAGTTAGTGTCATTAAATGAAATTATACATGCAATTATGCTGAAATATACAGAGGACAGTAGTAGGTATTTAAAGATTTGCAAATTTGTATTGCCTGAACTGTCATTGAGTATCCATATCGATATTGTTGGAATAGTTAACAAAAAAAAGAGAAATGCTAGTTTGCTGGAATTACTACGTACTAATTTCTTATCGATCTCAAGAATAGCTAATAAAGCCCCCACCGCTATTTCGTCCCATCGGGTAAAAGTAAAATAGAAAACATCCAGATTATTTTTTATCATAACCAACCTCAAAATGGTCGAGGAAAGTATCATTATTCCAATCGAAATAAGAACCCATCTTCTATTCAAATAATA
>JANYDR010000347.1 GCA_025363495.1 Cyclobacteriaceae bacterium
TTGAAGCCGGCAAATATGATCTGGTACTCGAACCATCCCATACATGGCTAACCATTCATGAATCGGTTGGACATCCATTAGAACTGGATCGCGTGCTCGGTTATGAGGCCAACCTTGCGGGAACAAGCTTTGCCACATTTGACAAGTGGCAATCCAAGAAATTCAATTACGGAAGTAAACAAGTGACGTTGTTTGCCGATAAAATCCAGCCAGGATCATTGGGATATGTTGGATATGACGATGAAGGTGTAAAAACCAAGCGTTGGGATCTTGTAAAAGATGGAACACTTGTAAACTATCAGGCAATACGCGATCAGGTGAGTCTGCTTGGTGAAAAGGAATCTCACGGCTGCTGCTATGCACAAAGCTGGAATGATGTTCAGTTTCAACGAATGGCCAATGTTTCGCTGGCACCAGGAAAAGAACTTGTAACACCTCAGCAAATGATCAGTGGCATTGATAAGGGAATTTATATTGTGAAAGACAGCTCCTATTCGATCGATCAGCAACGCTACAATTTCCAGTTCAGCGGTGTCCTTTTCTTTGAAATAAAAGCAGGAAAAATTGTTGGCATGTTAAAAGACGTTGCCTATCAGGCGAATACGCAGGAATTCTGGAATTCGTGTGTTCAGGTATGTGATGAACGCGACTACCGGTTGAACGGAACATTCTTCGATGGCAAAGGACAGCCGCCGCAGTCAAATTCAGTCTCTCACGGATCGGCTACGGCCCGGTTTAACGGAGTGAATGTGATCAACACAGCTCGCTCTATCTAATTACAAAATCAAGAAATCACCAAATCATAAATAGATTATGGCTATAATTTCAAGCGACGACTCAAAGAGAATCTTAGAAAAGATAGTGGCATTCTCCAAAGCGGATGGGTGTGAGTCACGATTGAGTAACGTCGTCACCAACAACATTCGTTACGCCCGCAATTCGGTTTCTACTGCCGGAAAAAATACTGACATGTCTGTAAGTGTGCAATCATACTTCGGCAAAAAATCCGGCACATCCACTATCAACGAGCTGGATGACGCATCTCTTGAAAAGGTTGTTCGCCGTTCGGAAGAGCTGGCACAACTCGCTCCCATCAATCCTGAATTCATGGAGCCAGTAACGCCACAACAATACGGCGAATCAAAAACATATTTCAGTTCCATTGAAGATTTTGGACCCGACAAAAAAGCGGAAGCCGCAAACATTAGTATGGTACTGGCGGCCAAGCAGAATGTGGCGGCAGCAGGTTTCATGGAAGATTCCGCAAGCGCCGATGCTATCATGAACGGCAAAGGACTTTATGCTTACAATAAAACTTCGGGTGTAAACTTTACGGTCACCATGCGAAGCAATGACGGATCGGGATCAGGCTGGGCAACGCGTGACTACAATGATGTTTCAAAGCTTGATGTAAATGAAGCTTCCGCAATTGCGATCGATAAAGCAGTGCAGTCACGTCAGGCAAGAGCACTTGAGCCGGGTAAATACACGGTTATTTTAGAGCCCGCTGCTGTTGCCGAAATGCTTCAGAACATGATCTTCGCCATGAGCGCCAGAAGTGCCGATGAAGGCCGAAGCTTCCTTACTAAAAAAGGTGGTGGCAATAAAGTCGGTGAAAAAATTATGGATGAACGCATATCCATTTACTCTGATCCGTTCAATCTTGAATCGCCTGCCAGTCCATGGAATCAGGATGGCCTTCCGAATAAAAGAATGGATTTGATTAAAAACGGTGTTGTCAGCAACATGTTGTACGACAGGTTCTGGGCCGCAAAAAAGAATGTTGCTCCTGTTCCAAATCCGGCAAACGTGATCATGACGGGCGGTAGTGCTTCATTGGAGGATATGATCAAGGACACCAAGAAAGGAATTCTCGTCACTCGCTTCTGGTATGTTAGATCTGTCGATCCACAAACTCAGTTATACACAGGTCTTACACGTGACGGCACTTTCTATATTGAGAATGGCAAAATAAAATATCCGGTTAAAAATTTCAGGTTCAATGAAAGTCCTGTGATCATGTTTAATAACCTGGAAACACTTGGCAAGCAGGTTCGGGTGGGTCGCGCAATTGGACCGGCAGCGGGTGGAAGTTTTTTGATACCAACAGTGAAAGTGAGGGACTTTACGTTTACGAGTTTGTCTGACGCGGTTTGATTTTAAAAAGAAGTTCTGGGTTCTAAGTTCTGGGTGATCTAACCTAGAACCCAGAACTCACCCCGTTGAATCTACACTTACTTATCAGTCTTCAACTTCGGCTCAGTACCAGCGTAATCAAAAACCAGGTTACAAAACGCATTCACACCCACAACAAGACCGCTCTCATCAATGTAAAATGAAGGTGTATGATGAGGCCCTGCCGTCTTGGGATCTTGTCCCTTCTTCAGTCCACCAAGAGAGAAAAACAATCCAGGAACTTTTTCAGCGAAGAAAGAGAAATCTTCACTTCCTGTTATCGGAGGCGTCAGGATAATATTGTTATCACCCGCAGTTCTCGTAAGCGATGGAAGCATTCTCGCCGTCAACGCCAGATTATTAAATGTCACAGGATAATGAGTTGAGTAAGGTAACTCAACAATGGCGGTTGCCCCAGCAGCCTGTGCAGTCAATGTCGCAATTTCCCTTACCCTGTTAGTTACCATTTTCTCGTCCTCAGCGCTAAGCGTGCGAATGGTACCCATCATTTCCACTTTCTCTGGGATAATATTCGAACGATTACCTCCATGGATTGAGCCTATCGTAACAACAGCTGCATTATTCACAATATTCACGTTTCTGCTCACAATGCTTTGAAGACTCGTTACGATTTGTGAGGCAACCAATATCGGATCGACGGAAGTCCAAGGGGCAGCACCATGTGAAGGCTTGCCCACGACCGTGATCTTAACATCATTCACAGATGCAGCAGTGCCTCCGGGACGATATGTTATTTTTCCTGCCTCAGCGACGGAGGAAATATGTATTCCAAATATTGCATCCACCTTTGGACTTTCCAGCACGCCTTCTTTAACCATCAGTTCGGCTCCGCCCTCTTCACCAACGGGAGCGCCTTCTTCTGCTGGCTGAAAGATGAACTTCACTGTTCCTTTGAGTTCTTTTTTCATTGAAGCCAACACTTCAGCAGCACCCATGAGCATGGCAACGTGCGTATCATGACCGCATGCGTGCATTACACTTACTTCAGCGCCGTTGTAGGTAGTCTTAACTTTTGAAGCGAACGGGAGATCATTCTTCTCTTCAACCGGTAGCGCATCCATGTCGGCTCTCAGCGCGATAACTGGACCAGGGAGATCTCCTTTTAATATTCCGACTACACCGGTTTTGGCAACTCCTGTTTTGACTTCCAATCCTAGCGACTGCAAATGCTTCGCTATAAGAGCGGATGTTCTAACCTCTCTGTTGCCCAATTCAGGATGCTCGTGGATATCTCTGCGCCAGGCGATAACTTTAGGCTCTATTACGGCGGCTTTTGTCTTAATGGCTAACCGGATTTTGTCGGACTGTGCTATGCTAAAGATCGAGGCGGCCAACAGCGTGAGAATAAGTAAGTATTTCATTGTAATAATTAAGGTTTAATCTATGTGATCAATTATTGATTAATATTCTTCAATTACAATATTTTATATGGCAGTTCATATAAATATTATTTCAAATTCTGCCGATGTTTTTCTCATGCTTGCGAATTCGGTTGTATTCGCCCCGGAGTTTGATTGACCACTCATAGCAATCCTTTCTTTGCCCTCTCAAAATTTGTTTTTCATATAATGAGAGCGATCGCCTGGTTTTTCATTTTGTCAGCAAGCTGCGGCAGACAGGGAGCTGTCTTTGATTCGGGAATGTCCAATCTCGGATTTAGATGTGCAATGGATTGACAAAACTCACTATTTAAATCTAACTGTCTCTAATATTTCCACCTGCATGCTTAAATAGCCGCTACTTATATTATTGGGTATTTAAATACCCAATTATCAAAAGACTTAGTCAGAAATCATTATTTCATACGGCATGAGATTTTAAGTTCGATAGCCAGGAAAGAATAGAAACCTTCACAGGCCATCAGATAGAATCAATAATTGATTCATTCTTAAGCAAGCACAAGCCAATCAAATAAAAATATAGTAAAGAACTTTAAAGAGATACGTACGCTCTTTTGAAAAAAAGAATTTTAATCAAAATGAAAAATGTAAATCTTCTTCAAAGAGAACTCACTTTCTGGGCACCCGGGAAAGAGAAGAGCTCAGCGAAAAATCCATTCCCGAAGAGTTATTTGATCTTTAAAAGCTATGCGAGGGCAAACCGTTCGGAAGAATTAATTATTGCCAATAAAAAACTCTTATTTCAGAACGACGAAAAGAAAAAACGCGCGGCGGAACTTGCCATAGCAAATTACGAACTTGCTTTCCAAAACCATGAAAAAGAAAAAAGGGCTGAAGAATTGATCATCGCGAATAAAGAACTCAGTTTCCAAAACAGCGAAAAAGAAAAAAGGGCTTCTGAGTTGGTTGTTGCCAATGACGAACTGGGATTTCAGAACGGTGAAAAAGAAAAACGGGCTAATGAACTGATCATCGCTAATAAGGAACTTGCGTTTCAAAATGCAGAAAAGGAAAAACGGGCCAATGAACTTATAGTTGCGAATCAGGAGCTCGCGTTTCAAAATGGCGAAAAAGAAAAAAGAGCGGCTGAATTAATTATTGCCAATAAGGAGCTCGCATTCCAAAACCTGGAAAAAGAAAGAAGAGCGGCAGAGCTAATTGTCGCCAATGAAGAGCTCGCCTTTCAAAATAGCGAAAAAGAAAAACGTGCTGCCGAACTGATCGTTGCAAAAGAAAAACAAGCAATTGAATTGCTCTTTGCCAATATTGAACTTAAAAAAGCGGAAAAAAATATTGAATTCGACCGTAATAACATAAAGTCATTAATTAATAATACCCATGACCTGATGTGGAGTGTTGATAGAAACTATAAATTCATTACCTCCAATCATGCATTTGATGAGATCGTCAAACGCACGTCGGGCCGCGTGGTTACTAAAGGTGGTAATGCTCTCCTGGCGGGATTTACTGAAGAGAAGCTGGAAAAGTATTTAACGTATTATGAACGGGCATTCGCTGGAGAAACATTTACAGAGATAGAATTTACGAGCACACCGAATGAATTCTGGTCAGAGATTTCTTTTTATCCCATTAAAAATGTTGATAAAATAATTGGTACTGCATGTTTTTCAAGGAATATTACATTAAGAAAAAAAGAAGAGAATCATCTAAAGCTCCTGGAATCAGTGATTACCAATACTGCCGATTCGGTCCTTATCCTGGATGCATTACCCAAAGATAAGGGAGGTGTCAGGATCATGTTTGTAAATGATGCCTTTACAAACATGACTGGTTATTCGAAAGAAGAAGTCATGGATAAAAGTCCTTACTTCCTGTTAGGACCAAATTCTGATCTATCGAAAGTGAACGATTTAAAAGAGTGCGTTAAAAATCACGAGGCATGCGAGATTGAGATCATTCAATATAATAAAGATGGAACGGAAATATGGGTCAGTTTAGAAGTCGCATCCGTAATAAATAATCGTGGCGTGACCACGCACTTCATTGCGATTGAGCGGAATGTAACCGAGCGGCTCAAAAATTTACAGGCCATAAAAGATCAAAACACAAAATTGAGAGAGATCGCCAAAATGCAATCTCATGACGTGCGCGGACCACTGGCTAGAATTATGGGGCTGGTAAATCTGCTGGCAAATCACTTTAATGTTGATGATAAGGATGACGTTTTAAGTAAATTAACAACATGCTCTAACGAATTGGATGAGGTCATAACACGAATTGTAAGGAAGGCTGAAGAAGCTGAATACTCAAAGTAAAGCTTAACGAAGGCTTTTATTTCTTTTCTTCTCTCTCTTATGCTGCTCAATTGCCTCCACCTTCTGCCCGTAGTGAAGGCTTGCGTTGATCTCATACCCAAATAATAACACCACTGTCATCAATTGTATCCATGCCATGAGCGCGATGAGCACTCCTATTGAACCATATACCTTATTATAGCTAGCAAAATTGGAAACGTAAAATGAAAATCCGTACGATATTCCAAGACAGGCAAGCGTAGCAATGAGTGAGCCTATGGAAAAAAACTTCCAGTTGTAATGAACAGCCGGACCAAAATAATAAATGAAGGATACGGCAAAAAAGAAAACAACAAAGATCACGAAGAACCGAAGTGATAAGAGACTGTATAACGATAACTTGTCTGTCCTCATATGACTTAGGTCTGAAAGCTCGTGTGTCACGCGGCCCACAATCACCTCCCCCACAATCAACAGCACCACCGCTGAAAGTAACACCACCGCCAATAAAACAGTAAGGCCGGTTGCAGTAAGTCGCATTCTAAAAAACCCGCGGTTCTCGACCGTTTTATAACATGCATTGAATGCTCGCATAAGGGTCATCATTCCGTTTGTAGCAAGATAAAATGCGAGTACAAAACCAAACGTAAGTAAACCACCACGCTGTTTGCTTAGGATGTCAGTCACAGTAGAAGCCACAACTTCGTACATACTCGCAGGCATGTAATCACTCAGAAATAACATGATGCTTTTGGTGGTGATGGCAGGAAAATAAGTGGAGATATAAGGAATAAGTGTAAACAGGAAAATGATAGTTGGAAAAATCGCGAGGATAAAGTTGTACGCCACGCCATTGGCACGGTCCATGATCTCGTCTTCATCAATATTGAATAAGAAGATCTTGAAGAATTTATAAAGCGAAAGATGATGATTGCCCCTTCCTTTAATTTTTATTTTTTTCAACCACGCGCGACTGTAACGGGCAGAGGGGATTTTTAAAATTCGCTTGCGGTAGGAGTATTTCATTCTTGTAGTCAAAAGCGCTGGGTAGGCGCTATTCCGGCCCTAATTTAGAAATAAGGTATCAATACCTTTTGAAAGGCCTCCGGTGGGCGGCACGGACGGCCCGTTTTCTGGTTTACAAAGGCGAGGAGTGTTTCTCCACGATGGATCAGCTTGTCCTTTTCATTAAATATTTCATAATGAAATTTGATTCTTACCGATGGTTTTTCACGAATAGTCACGACTATTTTCAATAGCTCATCATATAGTGCCGGCGAAAGAAACTCGGAGTGGTTTTCCAGCACTGGCATGATAATACCCATTGCCTCAAGTTCTTTGTACGTCAATCCTAATTGCCGTAGACTTTCAACTCGTGCCACCTCATAATAGGACGCATAATTTCCATAATAGACATATTGCATCTGGTCTGTCTCGCTGTAACGTACACGTATGTGAGTTTCAGATTTATACATTATTTCTTTTTCCGTTTCAGTGCCGCGCCCTTCGCCATCTCGATAGTCAGAGCCTGCTGGTATTTAGTGGCGTTGATGTTATGATCATGAAGATTTACAGCAAAGTTGTGATACCCCGAAAAATCCTCGCGTGCACACATATAAATGAAATTGCTTTTAACGTAATGCAGCACCGCTTCAATATTGGATATCGAAGGCATGTTTATCGGACCTGGAGGGAGGCCAGCATATTTGTAAGTATTGTAAGGTGATTCAATTTCCTTGTGCTCATTTAGCACCCGCTTAATTGCAAAATCACCAGCGGCATATACTAATGTCGGATCCGCTTGCAATGGAATATCTCTTTTTAAACGATTAATGTAAAGTCCAGCAACCTTTGGAGCTTCGTCCTGCTTGATTGTCTCAGCCTGAACAATCGATGCGAGAATAGACACTTCAATTGGCGTAAGGCCAATAGCAGAAGCCTGTAATTTTCTTTCTTCGGACCAAAATCTTACGTACTCACCGTGCATTCGTTCAACCAAATCCTCAGGGACAACATTATAATAAACCTGGTACGTATTTGGAATAAACATACAGAGTATATTCTGTTGAGTGAATCCATCCTGGTTTGTTGAAATAAATTTATCGATTGCATTTTCAAACTCCTCCACCGTCACACCTGTGTTCTTTGTAATCTTATCATACAGTTCTGGCAAAAGCCGGACGTTTGTAAACGTGACTTTGATTGGCTCGCGTCTTCCTCCCATCAGTGCATTAATGGCGGCCAGGTTGGTCGTATTACTACGTAGCATATAACGCCCTGGCTGAACAGCTTTGTCAAAACCCTTTAATCTTGCGAGGAAGCCAAATGACACCATATCATTGACGTAATTGCCTTCGCCTAATTCCCTTAAAACTTCACGATAGCTCGTCCCGGACCGAATTACAAACAATCTGTCTTCACGTTCCAGAAGTATGTTTGGTGTATAAATAATCTGGTAAGCGTAAAATGAAAAGGAGATCATCAGCATTGAACTGACCAAAAACGCTATTAATTTTATTCTTTGTCGTTTTTCCATAAGATAATGAGGGGTAAAAATAATAAAACGCAGTTGGATCGAAAGGGTTAGTTTTTTTGCAACAAGACGCTTTTTAGCTGGGAAAATATAACCACGAAAGTCACGAGGACACAAAGAAGACACGATCGTCTTATTGGTGCCTTCCTAGTGGCTTCGTGACTTCGTGGTAAAATTGTCAATTGTTAAAGCCCTAGGTGAAAACCTGCCACAAAAGCACTACATCAATTTTTCGATTGGCCTTCTTTATGATTTCGTGTCTTTGTCGCATCTCTTATCATTATCTTTATGTTTATATTAAAATGCAAGCCGAGCTACTAAAAATACATCCTGACAATCCCGAGCCCCGTAAAATCAAACACGCGGTAGAGATATTACAGAATGGAGGTGTGATCATTTATCCCACTGACACTGTCTATGGAATTGGTTGTGATTTATTCAATAGACGCGCCGTCGAGAAACTTGTACAAGTCCAAAAAATAAAACCTCAAAAACTAAATCTGTCTTTCATCTGCTCTGACGTAAGTCATATATCAGAATTTGTTACACGGATTGAAACTCCGGAATTTAAAATCCTCAAACGCACCTTACCGGGCCCATTCACTTTTATCTTTGAGTCAAGCAGTCTGGTGCCAAAAATTCTGGGGATAAATAAAAAAACAGTGGGCATTCGTATACCACAACATAATATTCCTCTTGAAATTGTCAAGATGTTAGGCAATCCATTAATCACTTCATCGGTAAAAGATGATGATGAAATAAAAGAATACACTACTGATCCGGAAGAAATTTTTGAAGATTTTAAAAATCTGGTGGACCTGGTGATTGATGGTGGGATGGGTGGAAATGTTCCATCTACGATAGTTGACTTTACCTCAGGAGAAGCGGTGGTGACGAGAGAAGGGTTGGGACGTTTAGAAGACTAAAGATTAGAGATTAGAGATCAAAGATTAAAGACCAAAGATCAGGGCAAAACGATTTCGTGTTACAATGCGAACGCTTCAGGATTCTCAACTTCTCAATTCTCAACTTCTGATTGAGCTTCATTTCCTTCCATCAATAGAATATTTCTGCGCACTGGATTCCTTCGATAAAATCATCATCGAAAAGCATGAACATTTTACCAAACAAAGTTTTCGCAACCGCTGTTATATTCTTACCTCCAACGGAACCGAACGTTTGACAATCCCGTTGATAGCTAATCACAAAAAAGTCATGATCACTGACGTAAAGATTGATTATACCATCCGGTGGCGAACCAATCTTTGGCGGACACTGGAGTCGGCGTACGCCAGGTCACCCTTCTTCGAATATTATGCAGATGATCTCAGAAAAGAATTATTTCTTTCCAATGCCTACTTATATGATTTGAACACTCGTCTCCTGTCAATGTGTCTGCAATGGCTGAAGTGGAGCAAAATCGTATCGGAAAGTGTGGCGTATGAGAAAACTACGCCATTGGAAATCTCAGACATGAGAAGTCTGATTTCAGCCAAAAAAGACTTTTTATCAAGGGAAATCTACCAGTCCCAACCTTATCAGCAGGTTTTTGGCAGCAACTTTGCTCCTAACCTCAGCCTGATCGACTTGGTGTTTTGCGAGGGGCCCGGTGCTGCTGCCCTGATCAAAGCCTCCCGGAAGAAATTGAACAAATAAAATTCATCCGGTGTTTAATCTTTAATCGTTTGGATGGTAAACGATTGCAGGCCGAAAGCCAGTTGCATTTGAAACATCATCAACTTACATTTATAACACACAAAAAAGAGGAGACCCCGCATGGAAGCAAAATTCTCTAACCGCGTTAAAGAGGTGATCTCCCTCAGCCGTGAGGAAGCCCTTCGGTTGGGACACGATTACATTGGAACAGAGCACTTGGTACTAGGCATGATTCGCGAAGGCGAAGGAGTGGCTGTAGGTGTTTTGAAAAAGCTGGGTGTGCCTATTGACGAGCTCCGTGGAGAGATTGAGAAAATCTCCAAAGGAACTGCCACACACCAGGTAAAAAATCTCTCAAATATTCCGTTGACCCGCGCTTCCGAAAAGGTACTTAAGATCACGTATCTGGAGGCAAAGGTATTTAAGGCGCAGCTGATTGGAACTGAGCATTTGTTGCTCTCCATCCTGCGTGATCCAGACAATCTCGCAACACAGATTTTAAACAAGTTTGACGTGGCTTACGACGTGGTAAAAGAAATGCTCGAATATCAACACGATCAGCCGATGGCTTCTCAAGACACGGATGATCCCGATGATGATTCTTCCAAAATGTTTGGAAACGCGGGAGGATCAGGTGCTGGCAATGCCGGCAAAGAAAAAAAAGGAATTGAAAAATCACGCACACCGGTACTTGATAATTTCGGTCGCGATCTGACCAAGCTTGCTGAAGACAACAAGCTCGACCCGATAGTTGGCCGTGAAAAAGAAATCGAACGCGTAGCTCAAATTCTTTCCCGTAGAAAAAAGAACAATCCTATTTTGATTGGTGAACCCGGTGTTGGTAAAACCGCTATTGCGGAAGGACTTGCACTGCGTATCATTCAGAAAAAAGTTTCACGTGTGCTTTTCGGCAAACGTGTAGTAACGCTTGACCTTGCATCTCTGGTGGCTGGCACAAAATACCGCGGTCAGTTTGAAGAACGCATGAAAGCAGTAATGAATGAATTGGAGAAATCACAAGACGTGATCCTTTTCATTGATGAGCTTCATACAATTGTTGGTGCAGGTGGTGCCTCTGGTTCCCTTGATGCATCAAATATGTTCAAACCTGCGCTGGCGCGCGGTGAGATACAATGTATCGGCGCAACAACACTTGATGAATATCGTCAGTACATTGAAAAAGATGGAGCATTGGCCCGTCGTTTCCAAATGGTAATGGTTGACTCCACTACCGTTGAAGAAACTATTCAGATTCTGGACAACATTAAGGAGAAGTACGAGGACCATCATCATGTTACCTACACCAAGGAAGCAATTGATGCCTGCGTAAAACTTTCTGATCGTTATATCAGTGATCGTTTTCTTCCGGATAAAGCCATCGACGTATTAGACGAAGCAGGTGCCCGTGTTCACATGAATAACATTCATGTGCCGGATGATATCGTGAAGTTTGAAGACGCGATCGAAGACGTGAAGAAAGAAAAGAACCGCGTTGTAAAAAGTCAGAAATATGAAGAGGCTGCTCAGCTTCGTGATAAGGAAAAGAAGCTGATTGAACAACTGGATCTTGCAAAGGCTCGCTGGGAAGAAAAGACCCGTACGGAGAAATATACCGTTACTGAAGATAACGTTGCCGATGTTATTGGTATGATGACAGGCATTCCTACCAATCGCATTGCACAAAAAGAAAGCAACAAGTTGCTGAATATGTCCAATGAGTTGGCGTCAAAAGTGATTGGACAGGATGAAGCTATCAAGAAGCTTACAAAAGCAATTCAACGTACTCGCGTTGGATTGAAGGATCCTAAAAAACCAATAGGATCTTTTGTATTCCTTGGACCGACTGGTGTTGGAAAGACAGAATTAGCAAAAGTTCTGGCGATGTATCTCTTTGATAAGGAGGATGCATTGGTACGTATCGATATGAGCGAGTACATGGAGAAATTCTCCGTTTCACGTCTCGTAGGTGCGCCTCCCGGATATGTTGGATACGAGGAGGGCGGACAGCTTACTGAAAAAGTAAGACGCAAACCTTACAGTGTTGTGTTGCTGGACGAAATTGAAAAAGCTCATCCGGATGTATTCAACATTTTACTTCAGGTGCTTGATGACGGAATTCTCACCGATGGTCTAGGTCGTCGGGTCGATTTCAGAAATACGATTATCATCCTGACTTCCAACATTGGTGTTCGTGATCTGAAAGATTTCGGAGCAGGTATTGGTTTTGCTTCTAAATCGAAACAGGCAAACGAAGAAGAGATCATGAAGAGCACAATTCAAAGTGCTTTGAAGAAAGCCTTCTCTCCTGAATTCCTGAATCGTTTGGATGATGTGATCATCTTCAATTCACTGTTGCGTGAAAACATTCATAAGATCATTGATCTTACGCTTGGCAAGTTGTTCACCCGCATCAACGCGCTTGGTTATAATGTAGAACTTACCGATAAGGCAAAGGACTTCCTGGCGGAAAAAGGATATGATCACCAGTTCGGAGCTCGTCCGTTGAACAGGGCAATTCAGAAATATCTGGAAGATCCTGTTGCAGAAGAAATTCTGAAGGGCGAAATCGAAGAAGGAGGTACGATCATGGCGGATCACGATGGCAAGAGCGAAGTGCTCACAATCAAAGTGAAGAAAGCCAAGGCATCTCCGAAAGAGAAAAATAGTTAATCATTCGTTGGCAAACACCAACGACAGCGTTTTAAAATTCAAGAAGAGGCGGGTAATACCGCCTTTTTTTATGTCCATTTCTTTCTAAGGGGACGTAAGCCCAAATGGCATCCCTTCGGGATTAGTACCTTAATAGACGACTATGTTAATACGCTCCTAAAAACTTGCGCAAGAACCACTCAAGAGAAATGAGCGCCAACAATAAAAAGAAAACCAATTTTAAATTTATCAACGGATGAAATGATTCTTCCGAATGAATGATACTCTTCACCTCAGTTGCAGAAAGATCGGATGTAAGCTTATTAACATCCGAAAGTTTATAAAACTTACCTCCGGTGTTTTCTGCTAATTGACGAAGCAACCCAAAATCTGCCGTCAGGTTCTGCTCTTCCTGATTTTGTTCTGTCAATAAAAACTCACCCCGAGCTTCTTCTTTCTTACCATTCAACTCAGTAGATGCTCGGAAACGATATACTCCTTCTTTCAATCCACCAATCCGATAGCGGGTATTTCCCACACCCGTCACGTACTGATAGTTGGTTATCTTACCTTGTTCATCCCTTAGTTCAAGATCAATCGTGTTTCCATAAACAGGTTCAAAGAGGTCATTGTAAACCTGACTCTCAATTGCAACAGGCCCATCACTTGTAAACTCTTGTTGAATTGGGAAGCTGCGAAACTTGCGTCTATCATCCTGAGTGCTTAAATATTGAAGCAGTTTAGAAAACAATTCATCAAATGAACTTGTCTTTTCAGTTTCCTGGAATTCACTTAATCGCCATTTCCAAAGCCCCTCGCCTGCCATGACCGCAATCTTTTGTTGATCATCTTCGAGCGTAAATAGTAAAGGTCGATCTGTAATTACACTGCCTATGCGCTGCTGTAAAATAGTCTTTGCAGTAACAGGAAATGAAAATTTACCGAAGGGGACCTGCACGGGAGGATATCGGGAAATGTTAGTATTCAAATCATCGGAAAAACCCAGATCATGAAAATTGGGATTGAGTACTGCCTGCACTTCATCGCGTTGGGTCGATACATCAAAACTCAGCGACAGCCCTGCCGCAGGAATTGAGCGAAGTGATGTTTTTTGACCAATCACCAGCAAAACGGAGGTCTTTGCTTTCAGGAAAGACGTAAGCAACGCTGTAGTTTTACCTTCTGCGTCAGGACTTTGATGAGCAATTAATAAATCAATTTTACCTGGTTGCAATAAAGCATGATCAGCTTCTTCCACTCCCGGTATATGTAGAATAAATTCGTAGTTGGGATTTTTTTCAACCACGGTTCTAAGTGCCTTTATATCAGGATGTGGTGAACGTGCCAGCATAAGGATTTTCTTTCTTCCTTCCACCACCTCAACAAATGCACTTGCCCTGTTATTTTTAAAATTAGTTTCTCCTGCTACACTCTCTACACGGATTTCGAGCCTCTGAATACCTTGTATACCAGCCTCGACCTGAAAATCAAAATCAAGCAGGGGTTTTACACCGGAATTTTTCTTCTGTTGTTGTAATACTTTTCCCTGTTGCAATACTGTCACTGTGATTTCCTGATTGGGGAGCCCGGTAATACTTACTTCTGCCCGAAGCGGAAATTTATTTCCCTGATAGACAATGCGATTATAGTCTACATTTTTCAGAACAACATCTGCACGTCTTGTGGTATCACCGATACCAATTGTATAAACCGGGATTCTCAACGGCAAATACAATGGTGAAAGGCCATTATTATATATCCCGTCGGATACCAGTACGATCCCCGCAAGGTTCTTGCCTTCATACCGGTTAACAGTCTCGCGTAAAGCAGAAGCGAGGTCAGAAGAAGTTCCGGTAAAATAAATACTATCAGAAGTTCCTGTCAGACTGCTCCATTCAACGCTGCGATCGTTTTTCTTTAAAGAGGCGTCTGCTTGCCGAAGAGTAGATATTATTTTAGAAGAGTCTGCTGTTTCTTTGATTGATCTTGAATTGTCTATTAAAAATACCAGAGAAGGTTTTTCAAACATATTCTCCGTTTGCTTGAGAATCGGACCGAGCAACAGGAGTAACAACACAGTGGCGAGGATTGTCCGAAGAGAAAAAAGCAGACGATTAATTGACTTGCTCCACGTATATTTTGCTGTGTACAATAAAAAAGCATAGCCTACTCCAAGTGCCAGGCACAGTAAAAAATAAAATGGTGAGTATTCGAAGATAATGCGCTGCACGTTGAATTATAAGTTATGAATTATGAATCTGCTAAATGAAACGTCGATTTAGTAGCCGTATTTTTCCTTCCACAATCTTTTTAAATAATTTCTCAACTCCTCCTCCCGTGGATTATTTCCAGGGTCATAAAATTTCTCGCCGGATATCTGTTCTGGCAAAAATTCCATGTTTACAAAGTTATCCTTAAAACTGTGGGCATATTGATATTCTTTTCCATAACCCATGTCCTTCATCATTTTAGTAGGAGCATTCCTCACGGCCATAGGTACCGGAAGATCGCCGGTTTCGTGAACTTTACTCATAGCGCTGCCGATAGCTACAGTGCTTGAATTGCTTTTCGCAGAGCACGCAAGATAGGTGGCGCACTGGCTTAGAATAAGATTTGCTTCCGGATAACCGATCATACTTACCGCCTGGAATGCACTTGTTGCCAAAACTAGGGCCGTCGGATTGGCATTTCCAATATCCTCAGAAGCGAGGATGACAAGCCTTCTTGCAATGAATTTTACATCCTCGCCGCCTTCTATCATGCGGGCCAGGTAATAAACAGCAGCATTTGGATCGCTGCCTCTGATCGATTTGATGAAAGCAGAAATAATATCATAATGCTGTTCGCCGCTTTTATCATAAATAGCAACATGCTTTTGCGCAACGTCCATCACCATTTGATCGGTGATCTCAATTTCACCATGAATTGATTCACTGATCAATTCAAGAAGATTCAGGATCTTCCTTGCATCGCCTCCGGAAATGTTAAGCAAGGCTGCATGTTCTTTAATCAGGATCTTTCTTTTTTTTAATTCAGCATCTTTCGTCAACGCATGATTTATGAGTTGTAAAAGTTCTTTTTCAACAAGAGGTTTTAGCACATATACCTGACTACGCGAAAGCAACGCCGAGTTTACCTCAAATGAAGGATTCTCGGTAGTGGCACCAATCAGAGTAATCGTTCCCTTTTCCACGGCTCCAAGCAAAGCATCCTGCTGTGACTTATTAAACCGGTGTATTTCATCTATAAATAATATCGGACGGTTAGTGTGTTTTGCTTTTTCAATTACTTCGCGAACATCTTTTACTCCCGCACTTACTGCACTCAGTACATGAAAAGGTCGCTTTACTTCATTGGCAATTATATTGGCAATGGTTGTTTTCCCAACGCCAGGAGGTCCCCATAAAATCATTGAAGGAATATTTCCAGTACTAATTGCTTTGCGAATTATTCCATTAGGACCAACAAGATGTTCCTGACCAACCAGATCCTCAAGCCTGGCCGGGCGCAAACGTTCCGCAAGCGGCGGAGAAGAAGAAGTGAGGAGCGACATTACATTACCATTAAAATTGCTACGCCAGCAATCACAAGTCCAAAGCACGCACAGATAAAAAACGCAAAACCAAACAGGAAGAACTTAACAATAGTTTTTTTCCATGATTGATTGTACATACGTTTCATAGCGAATAACAAATAAAAGAAAATCCAAAAACCTACTATTGTTTCTAACCAAGATAAAAATGGAACCTGACCAACCAGTAACTGCAGTGATCCTGCGAGATA
>JANYDR010000390.1 GCA_025363495.1 Cyclobacteriaceae bacterium
CCGATCTGTTTACCTGGAACGGCAAAACAATTTATGCCGATCCTGACGGTGGCGCCAAAGCTTTTGAAGGTCTTGCTGCTCCGGATCTGATTCTGATTACAGACATACATGGTGATCACTTCAATCCTGAAACGCTTCAGGCAGTAAGCACCGCCAATACTATAATAGTAGTTCCTCAGGCTGTCGCCGACAAGTTTCCCGAGGCCCTGAAATCAAAAGCCGTTGTAATAAATAATGGACAAACAATCAGCAAGTTGGATATTTCTATCATGGCTATTCCTATGTACAACTTACCTGAATCAGCAGACGCAAAACATACCAAAGGCCGGGGCAATGGCTATGTTCTCACCTTTGGAAATAAGAAAGTTTACCTTTCCGGAGATACGGCAGGTATTCCTGAAATGCGTTCACTGAAAAATATTGATGTCGCCTTCGTGTGTATGAATTTGCCATATACAATGGATATTAATGAGGCTTCCGCTTCAGTATTGGAATTCAAACCAAAGATCGTGTATCCATATCATTACCGTGGTCAGAATGGATTAAGCGATACAGAGGCATTTAAAAAACTTATTAACGAGAAGGATAAAAAGATCGATGTGAGGTTGAGGAATTGGTATCCGGGTTGATGCTGCTGAAACTGGAAGTTAGAAACTGGAAATTAGAAGTCCCCAGTTCATTTTAAGATTGGGACAAGAATTAATCAACCCGAATCCTCAATGGGTTCGGGCTTTTCTTTAATAGGCTTTTAATCGTCCGGGTGCGGACACTTTGAAGTAAGGTAGTATTCTTACCCCTATATTGATATTTCAAATCTTCCAATCATGAAAAAGCTCCTCCTTTTTACTTCATCATTTTTTGTTCTTTTTTCATGCTCAACTTCAACACCATCAGAATCGGTTTCTGATCAGATTAAAAAAGTTGAAGCCGGGCTCACCGGTCCCGTTTACATTGTTGGCGACTCAACATGGACGATCGAATCGCGGATGGCTCATTATGGTGTGCCCGGCGTATCCATTGCAGTGATCAAGGACAATAAGATCGAGTGGATCAAGAGTTATGGTGTAATGAATAAAGAAAGTAAAGAGCTCGTTACGGATAAGACACTGTTTCAGGCAGGCTCCATCAGTAAACCGGTGGCGGCGTATGCAGCGCTTCACCTTGCAGATAAGGGCAAAATCAGTCTCGATGAAAACATTAATACCTATTTGAAATCATGGAAGCTCCCTGACAATGAATTCACTTCCGATAAGAAAGTTGGCCTCAAACACTTGCTAAGTCATTCGGGTGGTTTGACAGTTCACGGTTTTCTTGGCTACAGTTCTGACCTGCCAGTACCAACACTTGTTCAGGTTTTGGATGGATTACCTCCAGCAAACTCCGATCCTATTCGGGTGGATAAGGTGCCTGAGAAAAGTTTCCGTTATTCAGGTGGCGGTTATTGCATCATGCAACAAGCGCTAATCGATTTGGAAGGTAAACCATTCCCTCAAATCATGAAAGAATTAGTATTGCAACCAATAGGAATGAGTAACAGTACGTATGATCAGCCTCTTACCGGAACTCAATTAAAAATGGCTGCTTCTGGTTACGTACCAGATGGAACAATGACAATAGGAAAGTATCATACCTATCCCGAAATGGCCGCAGCCGGTTTGTGGACAACGGCTGAAGATCTTGCAAAGTTTGCCATCGATGTTCAAAAAACTGTGCAAGGAAAAAGTACAACCGTACTTTCAAAACCCATGGCGGATAAGATGCTTACTTCTTTTGTAGCCGACTTTGAAGGACTTGGAATGTTTCTTGACAAAAGAAAAGATGATATCTATTTCGGACATGGAGGTTGGGATGAAGGGTTCTCCAGCGAAATGAAAGCACATAAAGACAAAGGATACGGAGTAGTTGTGTTAACCAATTCCAATCACCCTGAATTTATATCGGAAGTTATAAACTCGGTGGCACGAACTTATAATTGGGCCAACTTTATGCCTGTCTACACTAAAGTGGAAATGGATACAACTAAGTTCGCAGCTATACGAGGGCGCTATCACAATGAAATTGATGGAAGCCTGTATGTCACCACCAAAGGCGATCGCTTGTTTATGAAATACCTACGGGCAAAGGCACCTTATGAGTTAATCAGAATATCAGACAGCACCTATGTAAATTATCGTGACCAACGTCCGGTGCAATTCAAAGTAAATCCCGCAGACGGAAAAATGAACTTAGTGCTTGTTGAGAGTAGAAAATCAGCTGAGTTCGTACACCCGCGGGAGGATGAAAGCACAAGAGTACCGTATGAATATTTATTGGCCGGTGATTTTGATAAGGCAGCGAAAGGGTATCAATCTTTACTAAAATTATATCCCTCCGATTATGCGGTAAGTGAAGGAAGCTTGAATGACCAGGGATATAATCTCATGAATGATGGGAAAAATCAAATGGCCATCAGCGTTTTCAAGATCAACACAATATTGTATCCCGCCAGTGCCAATGTGTATGACAGCTATGCTGAGGCATTGATGAAGAACGGTGATAAGGAGCTGGCAATCGCCAACTATAAAAAATCGTTGTCAATTAATCCTGGTAATAAGAATGCGAAGGAGAAATTGGAGGGGTTGAGGGAGAAGTGAGGGGTTGTTAGTGGCTGGTTGTGCTGGTTGTTGGTTGTTAGTGAAAAGTAATCGGTAATCGGCAATTAGTAATCGGTGGATTGCGTTAGGAAACTGTTTTCTTGTTTGGATTAAACAGAACTCTAATAAGCTAAAATCTGTTAAAGGTGCTCAATGGTTTAATAATTATTAGCTCAATCTTAAAACATATAAAGAAAACGTGTAATGGAAATTGGAATTGACAGTTTCGCCGCGGCTTTTTTTGAGGGAACCACAGACAATATGATGAGTGGAGCGGAATCCATTAATCAGTTGCTGGAAAGAATGGAGCAGGCAGACCGTGTAGGACTGGATGTATTTGGAATTGGTGAGCATCATCGCAAAGAATTTCTCGACTCGGCACCGACCATGATTCTTGCAGCCGCGGCCGCCCGGACTAAGAAAATTCGGTTGACAAGTGCCGTGACAGTGCTAAGTGCCGCTGATCCTGTACGGGTATTCCAAAATTTTGCAACGCTGGATCTTATTTCAAATGGAAGAGCAGAGATGGTGGTGGGGCGAGGCTCCTTTATTGAATCATTCCCTCTTTTCGGCCTGAACCTTAATGACTATGATCGTCTTTTTTCTGAAAAGCTTGATCTTCTGCTTAACATCCGTAAGAACGAGTTTGTAAACTGGTCTGGTAAATTTCGTCCGGCACTAACTGGGCAAGGTGTTTATCCTCGCCCCGTTCAAAACCCAATACCAGTTTGGTTGGGGGTGGGTGGAACTCCTGAATCATTCATTCGTGCAGGATCACTTGGACTGCCATTGATGGTCGCTATTATCGGAGGTGAAACACATCGCTTTGCCCCACTGGTTGATCTTTACAGAGAAGCCGGAAAGAAAGCCGGATATGCACCTGATCAGCTTAAGGTTGGATTACATTCATTGGGTTATGTAGGAGCCACCACTCAGGAAGCCATGGATGATTATTATCCTGGCTATGCGCAAACATTTACCAAGATTGGTAAAGAACGAGGATGGCCGCCGGTAACAAGAGCAAGTTTCGACGCCGTGGCAGGCCCACGTGGAGCGTTATTGGTTGGCGATCCAAAAGAAGTCGCGGAAAAAATAATCAGACATAGCAAAGCACTTGGTGGTATTTCAAGAGTTACTTTCCAGATGGATAGCGCGAATCTGACGCATAAAAAAATGATGGAGGCGATAAGGTTATTGGGAAGTGAGGTTAAGCCATTGATTAAAGATAAAATTTAAGATTTGATTTCGTACAGTAATTCCTTAAGCCTGTCGAATTAAAAAGGTCTCCGGACAATTTCTTTAAACACATAGACATATAAAATGCACCAAAGAGAGCATAGAAATTTTTAAGCCCTTTGTATTCCTATGTGTTTAAATTTTTATTGCAAAAGCATAAAGATTTGCCAGTTTGCAACGGCCCCAATAACTTTAGAAAAGACTATCTTACTTTCAGCCCTCAAAGTAAAAACTCCACTTTTCATTAAAAAAAGGTTTTTCCTATGAAGATTATTGCTGCGTGGAGCAAACTCAATAAAATATAAATACCATCACGCTATAACATCATTGCTATTTCCGATATTGTCCCGTAAGTTTTTCAATTCCACCAAACCATGGAACAATACGACATCATCATCATTGGCACCGGTGCCGGCGGCGGTACGCTTTTACACAAGCTAAAAGATAGCGGTAAGAAAATTCTAGTTCTTGAGCGGGGTGCATTCCTCCCAAGAGAAAAAGAGAACTGGGATTCTATAGAAGTCTTCCAAAAAGAAAGATATCATACAAAGGAAGTCTGGAAGACCAATGGCAATTCAGATCTTCATCCGGGAACGAGCTACTGGGTGGGTGGAAATACAAAAGTGTACGGAGGTGCGCTGTTCCGTTTACGCGAGAGAGATTTTGAACGCGTTCAGCATTCCGAGGGAGTTTCATTGGAGTGGCCCGTAAAGTATGATGCATACGAACCTTATTATACAGAAGCAGAAAAATTGTATGACGTGCATGGGAAGATGGGGCTTGATCCGACAGAACCGCGTCGCAGTGCAGAGTATAATTATCCTGCAGTAAGTCATGAACCTCGCATCCAGCAACTTCATGACGACCTGGTGAAAGAAGGTCATCATCCCTTTTATATTCCTTTAAGCATTAGGCTCAATGAAGCTGATAAAGTTCATAGTCCCTGCATTCGTTGTAATACATGCGATGGTTTCCCGTGTTTGGTTGA
This sequence comes from Cyclobacteriaceae bacterium, assembly GCA_025363495.1. GTDB lineage: Bacteria > Bacteroidota > Bacteroidia > Cytophagales > Cyclobacteriaceae > ELB16-189. The sequence goes on from JANYDR010000390.1 coordinate 4,858, forward strand.
TGCAAAGGGTGACGCCGATCTCAATTGCGTTCGACCCTCGTTACCAAATAATAATGTAACCTTATTAACTGAAGCAAAGGTGACCCGGCTCGTTACCAATTCAACCGGAAGTGAAATTGATTACGTTGAGGTAATGCATAAGAATGAATTGCTGAAATGCAAAGCGGATGTTGTTGTCGTTGCGTGCGGAGCTATCAATTCCGCGGCCCTATTACTCAAGAGTTTTAATTCAAAACATCCAAAAGGACTTGCGAATAAAAGTGACCAGGTTGGGAGAAATTTCATGAAGCACTTAAACGTGGCTATGCTTGGGATCAGCACGAAACCAAATCCATCGGTCTTTCAGAAAACTCTTGCTGTAAATGATTTCTATTGGGGCGATAAGGATTTTAAATTTCCTATGGGACATGTTCAGTTGTTAGGCAAATCCAACAAAGACCAACTCGCATCAGAAGCACCGTTCTTTACTCCAGGGATAGTGCTGGATGATATGGCGACACACTCCATTGACTGGTGGCTTACGGGTGAAGATTTAGCTGAACCTGGAAATCGTGTCACGATGGATGGTGAAACTCTGCACCTTGAGTATAAAGAAAACAACATGACAGGCTTCAACCGCCTTGTAGAAAAGTGGAAGCACGTTTTAGGTAAAATTGATTCGGGTGGCAGCATCATTCCCCGGGGAGTTTATTTGCGAAAAGATATTCCTATTTCGGGGGTTGCTCATCAGGTAGGAACATTGCGGTTTGGAACCGACCCTATAACTTCTGTTTTGGATATTAACTGTAAATCACACGAGATTGATAATCTCTATGTTGTTGATGGAAGTTTCTTTCCTTCCAGTGGAGCCGTGAATCCTTCACTTACCATCATGGCCAACGCGCTGAGAGTTGGTGATCATTTAACCCAACGGTTAAAGTAGTATCACCATCAATGATAGAATGGCTTCGTAAGTATAAAGCTCAATGGAGAAAATATATTTATGAAGCATGGGGACTTGGTGTTTTCATGTTTTCGGCAGGTTTTTTTGACGCAATCATCGATCATCCTGACCTCTACATCCGGGAGCATATTTCGTCAGCTCTTATCAGAAGATTTTTAATTGGTCTTTCTATGGGCTTAACCGCCCTTTTCATTTTTACTTCTTCGTGGGGTAAGGAATCAGGGGCTCAAATTAATCCTGCAGTAACGCTGGTCCGATACCGCCTGGGACAAATGACATTTATTGACAGCTTGTTTTATATTTTATTTCAATTCATCGGAGGTGCTGCAGGCATGTACCTGATCCATCTCCTGATGCCTGCTTTAATAAGTCATCCGGCCATCAATTATATTGTAACTATTCCCGGTCCTGACGGCATAGTGATCACATTTTTCGCCGAGCTGATTATTTCGCTCGTACTGATCACGGTAGTTTTGCTTTTTCAGTCGAACATTAATTTAGCCAGGCACACACCTTATATAGTAGCATTGCTGATAACACTATATATAACATTTGAAGCGCCGTATAGCGGCATGAGCATGAATCCTGCCAGGACTTTCGCTTCAGCTATTGTTGCTAATCAATGGACAGCATTCTGGTTGTATTGTGTGGCGCCTATGATGGGGATGGAATTGGGGAGGAAATTGTTTCAGGTATTAAAAAGCGGCTGAGTTAGGGCAGTTTTAGTTTAATCAATAAAAATAATTTCACACCTTGTGGCAACACAAATTCTTCCCAATGGAAACAATTGAAATCTCAGGCATCATCGGAATGATCGCCCTTGCCGCACTCGCTTTGAATTTCCTGATTGGCATTACCATCTGGTCAAATGCAAAATTGCCCTTTGGATTGAAATTACCTTTTGGGTGGACACTTTTGTTATTGCATAAATTCACAGGTTATACCGCCTCTATCTCTATAATAATTCACGTTGCTCTGATTCCTTTGGATCCATTGTCTGGTTTCTCGTGGGGGGATTTGTTGCTGCCGGCGTGGACAAAACATCAGCCTCTCGCAAATACGTTTGGTGCTGTTGCTCTTTATCTGCTCGCTATCGTGGTGATAAGCTCCTATTACAAAAGCAAGATCCGTTTACCGCTTTGGAGAACTCTTCACTTCCTTTCTTACTTTGCCGTCATTCCACTTATCCTTCATAGTGTTATTACTGATCCTAAACTTCAGGACCGTCCGATCGATTGGTTTGATGCGGAAAAATTGTTTGTCCTTTTATGTTGTGTTGCCATTGTATCCCTGTCTTTTTACAGGTTCTATATCAAGCGCCAGGAGCACTAAAATACCCCACAATTTCTTTTTGCCGGCTGTAAAAGTCTGCACCGTTTGTATCACTCACCGGGTGGCAGGTCAAGGCTAATCTTGTTATATTTAGAAAACCCAAATAATAAAGCCATGCCCGCCAATTTTTCCATCAGAAGACAGTCCATGATTGCCATTCTCACATTCCTGAATCTCCTTTGGGGATTCTCTTCTTTCGCACAGAAAGTTGATCTCAAACAACTTAAACCGCTCCATTACAGGCACGTCGGCCCCGTGGGAAACAGAGTCATTAGCGTTGCGGGTATACCGGGAGATCCATTGATATACTATGTTGGTGCTGCTTCAGGAGGAATATGGAAGACCGTTGACGGAGGAATAAACTGGAAGCCAATTTTTGATGACCAGCCGGTTCATTCAATAGGATCACTTGCTGTGGCTCCCTCCGATCCGCAAATAATTTGGGCAGGCACCGGAGAACCTCACATTCGCTCGAATGTTTCAGTGGGAAGTGGTGCCTTTAAGTCAATGGATGGAGGAACTACCTGGCAGTTCATGGGACTTGAAAGCACATTTCGTATCAGTCGTATGATCGTGCATCCATACAATCCTGATATTGTCTATGCAGCATCTCTTGGCCATGCATACGCGCCACAAAAAGAACGTGGCATTTACAGAACAACAGATGGTGGAAAGAACTGGACCAAAGTACTTAGTGTAAATGACAGCACCGGAGCTTCTGACCTTGTTATGGATCCAAACAATCCACGAATACTTTTTGCAGGAATGTGGCAGCTTGATATTAAAACATGGGGAAGGGAAAGCGGCGGAAAAGGAAGTGGCATTTATATGACTCGTGACGGAGGTGATACCTGGAAAAAACTAACAGGTAACGGCTTACCTAAAGATCCAGTTGGAAAAATTGCTTTGACAATTCCTAAAGCAGATTCCAAAAGAATTTATGCATTGATGGAAACTGCTGATGGCGCGCCCTTGAACGGTAAACCACGAGAAAGCGGAGAACTCTGGCGATCCGATGATGGAGGAGATAAATGGGCAGTAGTAAGCAAGGATATGAATCTTACCGGACGTGGCGCTTATTATACTCGCTGCAAAGTCAATCCTGACGACCCAGATGAAATCTATTTCTTTGCAGGCGCTTACAGTTATTCTAAAGATGGAGGCAAAACTACGCAAGCAGCTCTCCCCGTCTCAACACCGAATTGGGATCATCATGAAATGTGGATCGACCCCACCAACGGCAACCGACAGGCAGTAGCAGGTGATGGTGGAATTTCTATTTCACAGAACCGCGGAAAAACCTGGTTCAGAGTTCAACTACCCGTCGCACAACTTTATCACGTAACAGTTGATAACGCTGTGCCATACTATATATACACCAACCGTCAGGACGGACCATCGTCAAGAGTACCAAGTCGTTTTACAACAGAGGATTTTCTTTTAAGTGGAATCCCAAGAGGCGAATGGCATAGTGTCGGTGGTGGAGAAAGTGGATTTGCCACTCCGGACCCAGTTGATC
>JANYDR010000393.1 GCA_025363495.1 Cyclobacteriaceae bacterium
GGATGTTGCACGTGTTGAACTTGGTGTTTTTGATTACTCTGCCACGACTTCGTTTGCCTCCGGAAAACCGGCAGCTTTTCTTTTGATTTATCAGGCTCCAGGTGCCAATGCATTAGAGACATATGATCGGGTAATTGAAACAATAACAGAGTTAAAGAAATCTTTTCCAAAAGATCTTGACTTTGCCGTTCCGTTGGAGACGGCAAGCGTTGTAAGGGTATCCATTCAGGAAGTTGTAAAAACGTTGGTGGAAGCGCTGATCCTGGTTATCATTGTGGTATTCCTTTTTCTTCAGAACTGGCGGGCTACTTTAATACCTGTGTTAGCGATCCCTGTTTCGCTTGTTGGTACGTTTATCTTTTTTATTCCTTTTGATTTCACGATCAACACCCTTACTATGTTTGCATTTGTGCTCGCGATCGGTATTGTGGTGGATGATGCAATTGTAGTTGTGGAGGCTGTTCAGCATGGCATAGATCATGATAAGCTTTCACCTAAAGAGGCCACTGAAAAAGCGATGAAGGAGATTACAGGGCCTGTTATTGCTATTGCATTGATTCTTGCGGCCGTATTTGTTCCTGTAGGGTTTGTTCCGGGCATTGTAGGGCGATTATATCAGCAGTTTGCTATAACCATTGCAGTTTCCGTTATCATATCAGCTTTCGTCGCGTTGTCGCTAACACCAGCATTGTGTACCATCATGTTGAAGCCATCCAAGGAAGCAAATGCGAAAAAGAATTTGCTGGAGAAGTTTTTCGAAAAATTTAATAGATGGTTTGAGAAGGTAACAAATGGCTACACCCATTACGTATCAAAATGGATAAAGGCATCAAAGCTGGTGATGATCATGTTGGTGTGCATGTTTGTTGCATTATTCTTCCTGTTCAAAAATAAGCCCACTGGTTTTATTCCCACAGAAGATGAGGGCAGAATGTTTGTTACTTATGAAATGCCTGAAGCGACGTCAACAACCAGAAGCGTTGTCCTGGCAAAAGACCTTGTAGAAAGGATTCAGACAATCCCCGCCGTTCGCCTTGTAGGTGCAATTGCCGGATTGAATGTGGTGAGTCAAACGAATAAGTCAAACGTAGGAACGCTGTTTGTCAATCTCAAGCATTGGGACCTTCGCGAAAGCAAGGAAGCACAGGTACAGGGAATCATGGCAGAAATATTTAAGCGCACGGCTGATATAAAAGAAGCACGCGTGCTGGCCATTGCACCTCCGGCGATTCCTGGTCTTGGACAAACAGCGGGATTTACATTTGAGCTACAGCAGACCACCAGCACTGATAATATCCAGCAGTTTGATAAAGTAGTGCGGACTTTTCTGCAGGAATTAAACAGCCGGCCCGAGATTGCACAAGCGTTTACTTTTTTCACAGCGCGCACGCCCAGTTATCAGGTTGATGTGGATCGTGAGAAAGTAAAGAAGCTTGGACTTTCCGTTTCTGATGTGTATGGGACACTTGCTACATTGTTAGGTAGCAGTTATGTGAATGACTTTAATATATACGGAAGAAACTTTCGTGTGATGGCACAAGCCGATACAAGTTATCGTGCATCGATCACTGATCTTAGCAGATACTTTGTGAAGAATAATTCAGGAGGGATGGTGCCGTTGAGTTCATTAGTCTCCACAAAAATTGTTGAAAACCCGTCGTTGGTTTCGCACTTTAATATTTATAGATCGGTAGAAATTAATGGTTCGCCCAAACCTGGCTTCAGCAGCGGACAAGCTCTGGATGCATTGAAAGAAGTAGCTTCTCATTTACCGGCAGGCTATGGTTATGAGTTTGGTGGTATAAGTCGCGAGGAAGTAAAAGCCGGAAATACAATCATGCTCATCTTTGCTGTGTCAATTATTTTCGTGTTTCTTTTCCTCGCTGCATTGTATGAAAGCTGGTCGGTACCGTTCTCAGTTTTATTCGCTGTACCGATAGGTGCTTTCGGGTCGATTCTTACGTTAACATTCTTACCCAATCTTTCAAACAACATATACGCACAGATTGGATTGATCACACTTATTGGATTGGCAGCAAAGAATGCTATTCTGATTGTTGAGTTTGCGAAAGAACGCGTTGACAGGGGAATGGAAATAGTGCAGGCTACTTTGGAGGCTGTTCAATTGCGTCTTCGGCCGATTATCATGACATCGCTTGCCTTTATTCTTGGTGTGCTACCGTTGGCATTTGCTCATGGTGCCGGAGCGCAAGCACGCAAAACAATTGGGTGGACAGTGGCCGGAGGAATGGTTGCGGCAAGCTCACTTGCGATCTTTGTTGTACCAGTGCTTTATGTGGTGATTACAAAAATTGCGAACAGAAACTCGGGAATCAGTAAACAATAGGCAAAATCAGTAAGCAATTAGCAAAAAACAGTAGGCAAAGATTAGTCTTAATTAATTCTCCGACACTCGACAAGAGTGAAGACGTTAGATCTTTTGATTCAAATATCTTTATAAAGTCACAATGAATGGCCGGGTTATTTCCTGGCCATTTTTTATTACAGCATAATTCTAACGTCGTCCATTTTTTCAGTCTACATTTGAATGTTAAGTCAAGCCGCTATGAGAATATCAAGGCATTTATCCCGGATTTTTTTATTTATACTCTTGTCTGTTGTATTCCAATGCACCAAGAGTTCAGACCCTTCACCAGTTATTGCTGGCACGTGGAATTTTGTAAATACGGTTTATAGCAGTTGTAATAACTCGGCCAATAATCAAACATTCACTTCAGCAGGTACAAGCATTACATTTACGGCCACGACCTTCGTTACCACCGGGCCAAATGCTTCAAGTGGGACGTATACATTAACGGGAAGCAGTATTACCTTTTCAGGAAATGCTTCGCCTCAGCCAAGTACAGTTACTGTTTCAGGAGCTACGATGACTTTTGTTAACAGGGATTCTTTCACTGGATGTACTATTACAAGTACTTGGAGGAAGTGAAATTTTAATGTCTTCATCAGGTATTGCGTAGCCGTTCTCATTCAACACCTGGTGGCGATGTGGAATTTTGAATCGTTTATTCTACTTTTGAATTCGAATGCGGATAATGAAGAGAATTTGCAGCCTTTTTTTCCTGTGCCTGATTGTATTTAATACAATTGGATACTACGGACTTTTCGTACTCATACAGCAACAGCTAACCACCCCCATCCTTCAAAAGATTGAAACAAACTTGAATGAGCTAGGTGGAAATCTCATTTTTGTAATTCCTATGGAATTACCCTATGGTTCCAGTTCAGAGGAATATACTGGTGCCGATGGAGAAATTATTTATGAGGGTGATGTTTATAGATTGGTACGACAGAAATTTTATCACAATATGCTCTATGTTGTTTGTGTAAAAGATGATCGGAGTAGTGAAATAAGGGGTACAATGGCTGACTACTCAAAGTTATTTTCAGGTCAACAGGCCGAGCACACAGATTCCAATATTAAAATAATCAACTCGCTGTCTAAATATTATACACTCAATGACCACAAGGTTTGTCAAATTGCTGAATGCTGGTATATCGTTTTTGATCACAGTCAATACAGTGATTTATATTGCTACTCCAATAGCACTTCCGTGTTTCATCCTCCCCAATACTCATAATTTACCCTTCTTGACCTATTCAAGGGTCGAAGTAAAATTCTATACTGCTTTTAGACGATTCTAAAATGTTGTTATGGTATTTATTTTCCGTTAAGAGAAGTTACTCTTGATGGTATTTAATTCCTTTTAATAATCAGAATAAAATTCTATGAAGAAAAATATATTAATCGTATTAACTCTGTTTCTTATAATCCTGAATGTGAAGGCTCAGGTTAACGATAAGGCCGACACATCGAGGATCCTGGATCCTGTAACAATCAGGGAGTATTCCATGAAACCTTATTTGCCGGATGTGCAGGGAGTCAATATTTATGCTGGTAAGAAAACCAATTCTATTTTGTTAAACGATGGAGAGGCTAACCTTCCTCAGAACAATGCAAGAATGATCTTTTCAAAAATACCGGGTGTGAATGTATGGGATATGGATGGCGCCGGAACGCAAATGAATATCGGTACGCGTGGAACCGATGCACATCGATCAATCGAAATGAATATGAGACAAAACGGATATAATACCAACTCCGATATGTTTGGTTATCCTGAAAATCATTATTCAGCACCAATGCAAGGAGTCCGACAGGTTCAGCTAATAAGAGGATCTGCAGCGTTGCAATTAGGAAGCCAGTTTGGGGGAATGATGAACTACGTGATGAAGGAGGGTGACAGCACCAAAGCCTTTTCACTGGAAAGTGAACAAACAACTGGGTCTTACAATTTCTTTAACTCGTACAATGCCGTTGGGGGTAAGAAGGGAAAGATAAGCTACTATGCTTATTATGATAATCGTCATGGTGATGGATGGAGACCTAATGCTGGATTTAATTACCAGGCATTCTATGCGAATATCAAATATGAGTTTTCCTCAAAAGGAAGTTTATCTCTTCAGTTTTCCAGGATGGATTACCATCAGCAGATCGCCGGTGGATTAACTGATGCACAGTTTAATCAAAATGCTCAGCAATCAAACCGATCGAGAAATTTCTTCAGTCCGAAGATCAATATCCCTGCGCTCATTCTTAATTATTCATTCTCACCGAAGACAAAACTTCAGGCTACAACGAATGGAATCTGGGGTGAAAGAAGCAGTGTACAGTTCATCAACACGCCAAATGTAAATGACACTATTAATAAAACGACTGGTTCTTATAATCCAAGGCAAGTTGACCGTGATTTTTATGAAGGGTTTACTGCCGAGGCGAGAATATTGCATCAATACGGGATAGGTAACATAAAGGGATCTTTGGCAGGAGGTGTCCGTTATTTTACGGAGGACACCCAGCGAAGACAAAAGGGTAAGGGAACAACCGGCAGCGACTATGATATGACCGTAATTGGTAGTTACGGTATAGACCTGGAGTTTCGAACTACTAATTATGCAGCCTTCGTTGAGAATATTTTTCAGCTAACTGAGAAATTCTCAATCACGCCAGGTTTTCGCTACGAGGTTATTAATTCAAATCTGACCGGTGTGATTAATAATGCAACTTTTCCTGTATCATATAAAGGCAACAGGTCCTTTCCGTTGTTTGGGACGGGCATGCAATATCAGGTTAACAACAGTACCCAGTTATACGGAAATATATCACAGGCTTACCGACCTTATCTCTATGCGAGCATTACACCCGCTGATCAGATTGGCGTGATTGATCCTAACTTAAAAGATAGCCGTGGATATGATCTTGATGCTGGCTATCGTGGTCAGTTGTCTGACTTTATAAACTTTGATGTAAATGCTTTTTATCTTTTTTATGGAGATAAAATTGGTAAGCTTACAACAACGAATGCAAATGCTTCGACGTATCAATTAACAACAAACATTGGAAATTCTGTCGCAAAAGGATTTGAGTTATACCTCAATTTATCTTTATGGAAAATGCTTGCCGGTAATATCAGAAACACCGACATCAGGCTATTTAGCTCAGTTGCTTACACCAATGCACGATATATTAGTGGTGCTCTTAGCAATAACACGGAAAACATTTCCATCATTGGGAATTCCGTAGAAGGGGTACCTGATTGGATTAACCGGTCGGGCCTTGAATTGAAGCATAAGGGAATTACAACTACGCTTCAAATGAGTTATGTAAGCAGGCAGTTTAATGATGCCAACAATACGCAGTTCAGCAGCACAGGAATCGTGGGCGTCATTCCTTCCTATACACTGTTTGATTGGGCTTTTAATTATCGATTCCTGAAACAGTATCATGTATCAGCTGGTATAAATAATATTGCCAATCTTCGATATTTTAGCCGCAGGATAAATATGTATCCTGGTCCTGGAATCTTACCAGCGGATGGAAGGACATTTTATGTTTCTCTTGGATTTAAGATTTAGAAGTAAATAGTTGAAATCATGGATGAATAATTTTCATCCATGATTTCAAATCTAAAATCACAAATCCCTTTACAGACCCTTTTTATAAGCGATTGTCATAAACTTTTTTACTTCGCTATTGATATCTTCTGGTTGTTGAAGGCAAAGGTGATGATTGTATTGCTCACTGCCGGGCACTTGGGCGATCTTATGAAAGCATAAATTTTCAGCATACGGTTTATCAAAAGGAAACACCACATCAACAAAATTTTTCCCCAGCCTGATCACATAGGCTATTCTGGTGTTCGCTGCGAAGGCAATCATGGATTTTGTGGGATGGATTGTTATGTTTCCCAGCAGCTGATAGGAATCAACAAAATGCCAAAAAAGAGAAATAGTGTGATCCGACTTATTTTTTAAAAAGTTGTCAAGGACCTTATCGCCACAGGAGTGTGATTGATTGGTCTTAACAAATTTTTGCTTACAAAATGCACAAGTCCACATAATAAGTATAAAGATGCTGAGAAATTTGAGTAGGAAATAATTAAATTGAAGGTATGTTTATTATCGAAGAATACTCGACGGCAGTTATTTTCTGCATCATTACTATGCTTTGCTGGGGATCATGGGGTAACACGCAGAAGCTGGCAGGTAAAACATGGAGGTATGAACTGTTCTATTGGGATTATGTTTTGGGCATACTTATACTGTCTTTGGTTTTTGCATTTACTCTTGGCAGTACTGGAGAGAATGGACGTGGTTTCATTGACGACCTTATACAGGCCGATGCGAAGAATTTAGGAAGTGCATTTATTGGGGGCATTATTTTCAATGCGGCAAATATATTATTGTCGTCTGCTATAGCGATTGCTGGAATGTCAGTCGCTTTTCCAGTTGGAATAGGCATAGCCCTCGTTTTAGGAGTACTCATTAATTATGTTGGATCACAAAAGGGAGACTCAACACTTTTATTCACAGGTGTCGCTTTTATCACGCTCGCCATCATTGTTAATGCAATTGCTTACAAACGTGCTTCATCAGTTGGTCAGAAAGTTTCAACAAAAGGTCTTATTGTTTCAGTCCTTGCGGGAGTATTGATGTCATTTTTTTACCGGTTCATTGCTTCATCGATGGATCTTGACAATTTTAAAGATCCGGCTGCTGGATTAATGACGCCGTACACTGCGGTGGTGATTTTTTCCCTCGGTATCTTCTTAAGCAATTTTATTTTTAATACTATTCTATTGAGGAGACCAATCAGTGGAGAGCCAACAAACTATGCGGCATATTTCAAAGGAAGTTTCTCGGCACACCTTGTTGGTATTTTCGGCGGACTTATCTGGGGTGTAGGGAATTCGTTCAACCTAATTGCAGCGGGTAAAGCAGGTGCTGCTGTTTCATACGGACTTGGGCAAGGGGCCACGCTTGTTGCAGCTTTGTGGGGAGTTTTTATTTGGAAAGAATTTAAGAACGCGCCAAAAGGAGTATCAGGATTAATTGCATTAATGCTAATTCTGTTTCTCGCTGGTATCATTTCTATAATATTGGCAGGTCAGTAGCGTTCCATGAAAACCTGCAAAGCTGAAAGATAGCTCATTTTGTCAACTGAGTTTTTGCCAGATTTTTTCTTTGCCATCCAGGTGTTGAAATTTTTTACCTATGTCAGTAAACTTAAGAGTCTCCTTCGTTCCCAGTGCGAGAAATCCCTGCATCTCCAGACTTTTATAGAACAAGTGAATAGTTTTGTCCTGAAGATGCTTATCAAAATAGATCATTACATTACGACAGAGGATTAACTGGAACTCATTAAATGAAGCATCCGAAACGAGATTATGTACGGCCAGTACGATTTTTTCTCCAAACCTTTCATTGAATTTTGCTGAATCGTTTTGTACTGAGTAATATGATGAAAAATTTTCTTTTCCCCCGGCTATTATATAATTCTCGGAATATTCTTTCATTCTGCTGAGTGGAAATATTCCTTCACGCACTTTTTCCAGAGCTTTGGGATTAATGTCGGTAGCATACAGCAATGACTTGTCGAGGAGGTTGGCTTCATGAAGCAGGATTGCCATGGAATAGACTTCTTCTCCGGTCGAACAGCCGGCATGCCAGATGCGAATGGTTGGCCATGTTGCCAGAATGGGAAGTACTGAATCCCTTAGTGATTTATAAAATGAAGGGTCACGGAACATCTCGGTAACATTAACTGTGACCTGCTCCACAAAGCGCTCAAGATAACGAGTATCTTTTTTTAAGCGCGAGCGAAATTCTGAGAATTCGTGAAACCCATCGGTACTGATCAATCGTATAATTCTCCTTTTAATGGATGGCTTAGAATACTGCGTAAAGTCATATCCATACTGATCAATAAGATCATTCAGAATGATTTCCAATTCATTGTCAGACAGTTGAATGCCCTGATCGCTCGTCATTTGAAATATTTTTCAATGCCAATATCACTTTTTTGAACAGTAATATGATTCCTTCTATGAGGCTATTTAGCCGTAAGGCATTTATGACCTTCTGACAGTAGCCCCGGAAGGGTGGCTTTTTAAATAAGATTTTTTCATACAATTTCCGCATGGCCGAAAACCATTTTTGATTGCATCTGCCTCATTTGTAAAAAATACGCGGTTCAGCCTGTTCATACGTTTTCCGGATTTGCACGATAATAAACCATAAATCTTCATGCGAATATTGCCAGCCATTGTAATCTTACCGTTTTTGATATGCTGGTGAAGTTTCTCTTGTGTGAGATTTTTATGTTGAATCATTATGCTGCATCATGGAAAGTAATCCCCAACGCATAACGAACCCCTGACTTCAGTGGACTTATTCCATGTTTCATTTTTGCCCTGTAATAGCCTTTGATTCCTTTCACAGGCCTGAAATTGGTGGTGAATATCAATGCGTCGCCCATTTGCAGCTTAACTACTTCAGCCCTGGACTGAGCACGCGGAAGTTGTTCCACCAAAATAAACTCTCCGCCTTCATAATCTTTTCCGACATTATTAAGTACAAACACTATCTGGAATGGAAAATAGACTTCTCCGTATAAATCCTGATGAAGAGTGTTGAATCCATCAGTTTCATAGCGGAGAATCAATGGTGTTGGGCGCCGTTGTCCTTTCGTGTGGCATTGTTTAATCAGTTCTGTATGTTGTGGTGGGAAAACTGTATTGATGGCCAGACGCTTCATCCAGTCGTTGGCCAGCAGAGCCAGAGGAGGGTAAAGCGATTCTCTTATTTTCTGAAGAAGGTCAGGAAGCGGATAACTGAAATATTTATATTCTCCTTTGCCAAATCTGTAGCGCTGCATGTTAATGGTGCCGCGGTAAAGTTTCATTTTTTGAATAAAGGGATGATATCATCTTGCAACCCTCGTACGATAAAACAGAAGGAAGAACAGCATAACCTTTGTTGTCCAAAGAATTATAGA
>JANYDR010000410.1 GCA_025363495.1 Cyclobacteriaceae bacterium
GTAAGCCAAGTAAGTAACCGATCTTATTTGGCAGTGAACGGAAATACCAGATGTGTGCTACTGGTGTCACCAATTCAATGTGACCCATGCGCTCACGACGTACCTTCTTCTCTGTTACTTCCACACCGCAACGGTCGCAAATGATACCCTTGTAACGAATGCGTTTATATTTTCCGCAATGACATTCCCAGTCTTTTACAGGTCCAAAAATGCGCTCGCAGAACAAACCACCCATCTCCGGCTTATACGTCCGATAGTTGATGGTTTCAGGTTGTGTTACTTCACCATGTGAGCTCTCAAGAATTGACTCCGGAGAAGCAAGACTGATGGTGATTTTGGAAAAATCGTTATTAATCTTTTTATTCTTTCTGAAAGACATGCTTATCGAGGTTTTCAGTTAACTAATTCATTGTCAAACTATGGCATTGGGCATTAGGCATTGGGAACTCCCCGGTGTGCCTAATGCCTAGTGCCTATTCTAATCCATAGTGATCTCAAGAGCAAGACCTCTTAATTCATGAACCAGTACATTGAATGATTCAGGAATATTTGGCTTGCGCATGTTCTCACCCTTCACAATTGATTCATATGCTTTGGCTCTTCCGATCACGTCATCAGACTTAATCGTAAGGATCTCCTGTAAGATATGCGATGCGCCGAAGGCCTCAATCGCCCATACTTCCATTTCACCGAAGCGCTGACCACCGAACTGGGCTTTACCACCCAATGGTTGCTGCGTGATGAGGGAATAAGGTCCGATTGAACGTGCGTGCATTTTATCGTCTACCAGGTGACCAAGTTTCAGCATGTATGCAATACCAACGGTAACGGTTTGATCAAACTTGTTACCGGTAAGACCATCATACAATTGAGTTCTTCCAAATTCAGGCAAGCCTGCTTCTTTCAACTCAGCCGATACTTCTTCAAGCGTGGCTCCGTCAAAAATCGGAGTAGCGTATTTTCTTCCCAGCTTCTGACCAGCCCATGCAAGCACTGTCTCGTAGATCTGACCAAGGTTCATACGGGATGGTACACCAAGCGGATTCAAACAAATATCCACCGGAGTTCCGTCTTCAAGGAATGGCATATCTTCATCGCGAACAATTTTCGCAACAACGCCCTTATTTCCATGACGACCGGCCATCTTATCTCCTACTTTCAACTTACGTTTCTTGGCGATATAAACTTTCGCCAACTGAACGATGCCTGCTGGTAATTCATCACCAACTTCAAGAGTGAAGCGCTCACGTTTAAACTCACCTGCGATCACGTTGCGTTTGTTGAGATAGTTCTTCACAATCTCTGCAACCATTTCGTTAGTGTGTTCATCCGTAGTCCATGACTCAAGACTTACGTCTGCAATCAGGTTGACTTCTTCAGGTACGTTGTAATTGCTCTCATCGCGATAGATATTCTTGTCCGGGAAGAGATTGCTTTCAATCACCTTACCAGAAAATTTCACACCCTTTGCAATAAGTTCATCACCGAATTTATGCTTTACACCCTGACTGGTTTTACCAGTAAAGATTGTCGTAAGCTTCTTCACCATTTCTCCACGAAGATCCCCAAGCGACTTGCTGTAACGGGCCTTCAATGCATCCAACTCTTTCTTAGACTTGACACGCACATCCTTGTCTCTCTTAGGACGTGAAAAAAGTTTAGTTTCAATAACAACACCTTTCAATGAGGGAGGTGCCTTCATTGAAGCGTCTTTAACGTCACCGGCTTTGTCACCGAAGATCGCACGAAGAAGTTTCTCTTCAGGCGTAGGATCAGTTTCACCTTTCGGTGTGATCTTACCAATCAGAATATCTCCTTCACGAACTTCTGCACCGATGCGGATAATTCCATTCTCATCAAGATGCTTAACAGCTTCTTCACTTACGTTTGGAATTTCAGAGGTCAATTCTTCTTCACCACGTTTAGTATCACGAACTTCAAGTTCGAATTCTTCTACGTGAATAGAGGTGTAGATATCATCCTGAACCACGCGTTCAGATATAACGATCGCATCCTCGAAGTTATAACCTTGCCATGGCATGTATGCCACAAGAAGGTTGCGGCCAAGAGCCAACTCACCATTCTCGGTTGCATAACCCTGGCACAACGGCTGTCCTTTTTCAACTTTTTGTCCCTTCTTAACGAGAGGAGTCAGATTGATACAGGTATCCTGGTTAGTTCTTCTGAACTTGATCAGCTTGTATGATTTGTATTCATCATCAAAGCGAACAAGCTGTTGCTCTTCTGACACATCATATTTAATAGTGATCTTACGAGCGTCTACATAATCCACAACACCGTTGGCTTCCGCCAATACAAGTGAACGTGAATCCAATGCAATGCGGGCTTCAAGACCAGTTCCTACGATAGGAGCTTGTGGCCTCATCAATGGCACTGCCTGACGTTGCATGTTCGAACCCATAAGGGCACGGTTAGCATCATCATGCTCAAGGAAAGGAATCAAAGAAGCAGCGATCGAAACAATTTGATTCGGAGCCACGTCCATATATTTCACTTCCGATGGTTCTACAACCGGGAAGTCACCTTCAAAACGGGCCTTTACCTTTTCAGCAACAAACTCTCCATTTGGTTTCAAACGGGCATTTGCCTGAGCAATGTTGAAAGTATCTTCTTCTTCCGCTGTAAGGAAAATAATATCCTTTGTCTTCACACGTCCTCCATCAACCTTGCGATAAGGAGTTTCAATGAATCCCATCTTATTCACTTTTGCGTGAACGCATAGTGAGGAGATCAGACCAATGTTTGGACCTTCAGGAGTTTCAATGGTGCAAAGCCGTCCATAGTGAGTATAATGCACATCACGTACTTCAAATCCTGCGCGTTCACGAGAAAGACCTCCGGGCCCAAGGGCAGACATCCTACGCTTGTGCGTGATCTCTGCCAACGGGTTAGTCTGATCCATGAATTGTGAAAGCTGGTTGGTACCGAAGAACGAGTTGATA
>JANYDR010000424.1 GCA_025363495.1 Cyclobacteriaceae bacterium
ATTTGGATGGAATCACTATAGAAAAATCAAATGCTAAATATGATGACTTCAAAGTATTATCAGTTGACAGCTCGTTCTTTACATTGTTCGATTTCCCGTTGCTTCAAGGAAAAAAAGATAAATGTCTGACACACGATAAAATCATTCTTTCAAAGGGCAAAGCTTTGACGCTGTTTGGGAGTACTGATGTTGTCGGGGAGCTGCTTACGGTGTCCACACCTGATACCACCAAAGAATTAATAATCTCCGCTGTCGTGGACAAAACCATTGAAAACAGTCATTTATATTTTGATGCGCTCATACATCATTCAACGTTTAAAAAATTTAATGGCGGTGCCACTTATGCTTTGTGCATGTTGCACAACTAATGTAGTGATTTAAATTTGTGTCATGCAAGGACGCAAGCCATATCAGGAGAAGTTATTCACCTCCTTTCAACTTTCAGATCGAGTACCACCCGATAATTTTTATCGAAAATTAAACTCCAGTCTCGATTTTAGATTTTTGTACAAAGCCACAGCCCATTACTATGGCACCGAAGGTCAGGAAAGCATCGACCCCGTGGTTTTCTTTAAACTCATGCTGGTAGGCTACCTCGAAAACCTGAGCAGCGACAGGCGCATTGTCACGATAGCAACCATGCGGCTGGATATTTTGTATTTCATTGGTTATGATATCGATGAAACACTTCCCTGGCACAGCACACTGAGCCGCACACGGCAATTGTATGGCGAGGATATTTTCAGAGAACTCTTCAAACGGGTATTGAAGCAATGCATCGGTAAAGGTATGGTATCAGGCAGGAGGCAGGCTGTCGACAGTGTCCATGTAAAAGCCAACGCGTCCATGGACAGTATTGAAGAGAAATCAATCCTGGATGATGCCGATGTTTTCGCACAAGAATTAAAAGATCAGGAAGAAGGCGAGAATCAAAGCCAAACGGTGAGCAGTGAGAAGAAAAACAAAGTAGATCAACACCATCGGTGGAAAACAAAAGCCTATCATGGTCAACCGGGCAGTCGTTCTAAATATCTTACCAATCAGAATACTACAGACACATCAGTAGGTAAAGGTGATGATGATGAAATGCGTGCAAGGTTTCTAAGTAATCACACTCATTATAGTACTACCGACCCAGATGCGCGCATAGCCGTTAAACCCGGCAAGCCACGGCAGTTTAATTACTTAGGCCAAACCAGTGTGGATACAGCCCACCACGTGATCACCCACATCCATGCTGACTATGCCGATAAGAAGGACAGCCAATGTTTATCAAAAGTAATTGAAGGGCTTCATGAAACGTTGACTTCAGAAGGCTTACACGTAGAACAAATTTTAGCCGACACTGGCTATAGCAGTGGCGAAGCATTAAAGGCATTAGAGAAGCATAAGATCACGGGCTACATACCCAACTTCGGTAAGTACAAAGCCGAGCGCCAAGGGTTCACCTATCACAAAGAAGAGGATTATTATAGCTGTCCGCAGAACAAAAAAATTCTTTTCAAAAAGATCATAGACAATAGCGGACATCTGGCCAAGGTATATCGTAGCAGCCGTAAGGATTGTGAATCTTGTCCGTTACGCGCTACGTGCATAGGCAAAAGCCCTGAGAAGAAAATTGTTGATACTGTGGATAAGCCTTACTACGATATGATGCATCAACGACTACAGACCCGCTATGCCAGGAGCATGAAGAAATTGAGGCAGAGTACGGTGGAACCTGTGCTAGGTACGTTGGTAAACTTCTTGGGCATGAGGCGGGTAAACACACGAGGAATTAAGCTTGCTAATAAATGTCTTCTGATGGCAGCCATTGCTTACAACCTCAAAAAGATGATGAAGTTCAAAACCAACAGGCCAATGGCAGCGATGATGGAGCTACTGAGAGAGGCAAATCAATTTTTGAATTCTCTTTTTTTGAAATTCACATTAGCTCAATACCGATGTTAAGATCAGGAAAGTGAAATTTCAGACTTCAGAGCTGCTTATCCACAGGGTTATCCACAATTGAGAAGATCAACTCAGGTTTTTCTAGAATTCATTTTTAATGAGAGGTCGTGCAACAGCTACTTTTGTTGTGTGCTGCTGCCCTTCATCAAATCTAATTAGTCGTCCTCTATAAATATTTTTCCAGTCCGGTAATCTATTTGCTCATTATATTCTTTCACATTGTTATAAAGTGGTTCGTTTCTCAGAATTAAAGATATTGCGTCTTTGTCCTCTTCCGAAATTTGATATCCATAAATTACTCCAATCAACGATGTATTCTGAATGTAAATGGATCTACCAGTGAACGATTGATTGTCTCTTTCTAGCATGTAAATCCTCTGCTCTTTCTCATATCTCCAATTAGAATTCTTAGTGGAAATTATTGGCATGTCTGAATTATACTCAATCTGTTTGCTTTTTTCACAAAGAGTAATGGTAGGCTTAACTCCATACTTAATCGGAATTGATTTGAACGAGCCGTAAGTCGAACTTAAACTTTCAAGTAGAATTCTCGAGTCATAAATTAGGCAAATTCCAGAATGCTTGTCGGCATAATGAGCCCACATTAAAGATTCAGTTGGGTTTTTAGAAAAACAGGTTATTCCATATTTATTCAATTCAAACCTGAACCAATAGCTCATATAGAAATCTAAAAATCCATTGTCCTTAATGATTTGTCGAGGATTCCAATACAGG
>JANYDR010000449.1 GCA_025363495.1 Cyclobacteriaceae bacterium
TTCGAAGGCAACCAAGTATGCAGAGGAAGCTGACGAATTATCCAAAGAAATTGGCAAGGATTGGGCAAAAGGGACGGTGTATCTGCGTATGGCCTTTTTAGAAACAATGCGTGGCGCTTATTCGGAGGCTTTAAAGTATGATCTTAAAAGTGTTGAAATGTATTCAGCCAATAAAGACAGCGCTAAACTTTCTGTCGCGCTAAATGATGTAGGCTCTGACTATCGGGATATGGGGCAATATGAGGAAGGATATTTTTATCTGACCAAGGCTTATGACGTAGCGAGAAAACATAGGAAAGTTCCTGATCACGGCGACTCTCTTATAATGGCAATCACCCTTCATAACATTGGCACTATTTTCACTGAACTGGGTCAATTTGAAATTGCCCTGAAACATCTTGAGGCATCCGCCAAAATAAGTGTAGATATTAAAGACCTAGAAGGCAAACCTTATTCCTTTGATGAGATTGGAGAATTATACCGGAGAAAAAATGATCTAGCTCAATCAGAAAAATATCTATCAACAGCACTTAAAGAGGCACGCAGTCAAAAAATTAAGTTTGTGATTCCCCGAATCCTGTCACACATGGCAAGTCTTTACCTCGATAAAAAGGATTATAAGACATCGCTGCTTTATTACGATTCAGTAATAGTCGAACACTCTGCTATTAACAATAAGTTTGGATTAGCAGAAAGTGACCTTGGAAAAGGGAAAGTTATGGCCCGCTCAGGAAATTTCGATGAGGCAATGAAGCTCTACACCAGATGTCTCCAGACTTCAAAAGAAATAAATGCGCGCAACCTGGAACTTGCCTGCTACGAAGAGATGTCATTGTTATATGAAAAGAAGAATGATTTCGGAAAATCACTTTCCTATTTAAAAGAGCATGACGCTTTACGCGACAGTATTTTCAGTGAGTCGGCGTTGGAAAAGTTGCGTCTGAATCAAATACGGTTTGAACTGGAGAATAAAGACACTGAAATTGCAGCACTAAGCCAGGCGCATTTACGCCAAAATTCAGAAATGAAGCGCCAGGAATTAATAAGTAATATCCTGGTGATTGTGGTTGCGCTTACTATTATACTTTTATTTACCGTCTATCGCAGCGGAAGAAGACGCAAACGCATCAACGGACTTTTATTAGAACACCAGGAAGAAATCAAAAAAAGAAGTGTGGAACTGGAGCAATTGAATCAGGTAAAGGATAAATT
The DNA here is from genome assembly GCA_025363495.1 of Cyclobacteriaceae bacterium. Classification (GTDB taxonomy): domain Bacteria; phylum Bacteroidota; class Bacteroidia; order Cytophagales; family Cyclobacteriaceae; genus ELB16-189. The sequence goes on from JANYDR010000449.1 coordinate 1,213, forward strand.
TTTTTCCATCATTTCACATGACCTTCGTTCTCCTATGAATGCTCTTGCCGGTACGCTGGATTTACTGGAACAAAAAAATATTACGCAGGAAGAATTTAGCAATCTGTCAAAAAATCTCCGTACACAATTCAACCATACTCGTACACTTATTAACAACTTATTGAACTGGACCCTGCTTCAAATGGATAAGCTTAAAATCCAGCCCGAGAAAGTTTTACTTCATTCAAAAGTGGAAGAAAGCTTTGCCACACTAAGTATGCTGTATCCCAAGCGTATTGAGATGCAAAACAAAGTGGATGAAAAAGTAGTCGCTTATGCGGATCCAAACATTGTCAATCTTGTTTTGAGAAATCTCATTTTAAATGCTGTCAAATTCACTGAAGACGGAGGTCGAATCTGGATAAGTTCAGAAACTGGTGAAAAAGAAATTACAGTCTCCGTTTCAGATAACGGAATTGGCATCCAGCCAGAGATAAAAGAGATGCTATTCGAAAAGACCTCGGGTTATAGCACACGTGGCACTGCCAATGAAAAAGGAACCGGGCTTGGTCTTATTCTCTGCAAAGAATTTGTTGAAAAAAACGGAGGAAGAATTTGGCTGGAGAGCGAGTTAGGGAAGGGAACTACTTTCTATTTCACGTTACCGAAAGGTTGATCAGAATGAGTAAAAGGTAGTTGGTAAAGGGTGACTGGTGGCTCACGGTAAATTGAGGAGATTCTTTTACTTACTTTGGGAAACTCCACCAACCACCAGTTACCAACTACCTTTTACCGAATTCAGATTCACTTGGGAGCCAACCTCAATACAATCCCATCGATCTCATTCGTAATCCGAATCTGGCAACCAAGACGACTATTATCCTTTACATAAAAAACTTCATCAAGCATTGCCAACTCCGCTTCACTTCGCTCGGGTAAGATAGTATCCGACTCTAGGTAACATTGACAGGAAGCACACAAGGCCATTCCTCCGCAAGTACCTTCAACAGGCAGCTCATATATCTTGCAAATCTCCATAATGTTTAGATTCATATCCGTAGGCGCCACCAATGCATGAGGCTTTCCTTCGCGGTCTATAATCGTAACACTAATCACTGGCTCCATAAATATCTCTTCGGATCAGAATCCATTTACACCATTAACTGTTGTGTACTTCAATACGTTCTTTTTATTAGGATAAATTTTCGCGAAAGCAGATTGCACCGCAAGTGTTCCTTCATGAAATCCAGATAAAATTAATTTCAATTTTCCTGGATAGGTGTTAATATCTCCCACAGCAAAGATTCCCTTACGATTCGTTGAGTAGTCAACCGTATTGACCTTCACTGCATTTTTTTCGATATCCAATCCCCAGTCTGCTATCGGGCCTAAACTTGGCGTTAATCCGAACAATGGAATAAAATGATCTGTCTCTTTAATTATATCTCCAAGACTTGCATGCCGGATGACAACTGCTCCCAGTGAACCCGATGTGTTTGGGTTAATGGCGACTACCTCGGCATCTGTTATAAGATTTATTTTCCCCTGATTAGCAAGGTCCATTACTTTTTGAACGGAATCCAGGTGACCACGGAAGGAAGTTCTTCTGTGCACTAATGAAATTTCAGTTGCTATTTTTTTCTCCGCCAGATAAATGGTCCAATCAAGGGCTGAATCTCCACCGCCTGAGATCACGACTCTTTTTCCCTGGTAAAACTCAGGATCCTTAATTATGTATTCGACACCTTTATCTTCATATTTCTCCAGGTTCTCAATCGGAGGCTTTCTTGGTTCAAAGACCCCCAGACCTCCGGCAATAATAACGACAGGTGCCTGGTGCTTTGTGCCTTTATTGGTGGTAACGACAAATTGATTATCGGCCACCTCTTCTAATGTAACGACGGTTTCACCAAGCGTAAAGCCAGGCTTAAATACTGCACTCTGTTCTAATAATTTACTTACTAGTTCCCCCGCATTTACAATGGGATAGCCAGGGATGTCATAGATGGGTTTTTTAGGATATATCTCTATAAGCTGACCGCCGGGCTGTGGCAACGAGTCTATAAGGTGACATCTGAGTTTTAACAGTCCAGCCTCAAAAACCGTGAAAATTCCAACAGGCCCAGCTCCGATAATTACAATATCCGTTTGAATCATAAATGAAAATAATTGCGAAAATAATTATTTCTACCCTGAAACCTGTTGAATATAGGCCACAACAAAAAAATCAGCACTGAATCTTTTTGACCGGCAGCGGGTTATCATTGTTTTAGTACCATTCACCTATTGTGGTTTTGATGAGTTGGATGAATAAAATTAACTTTGTCTTTTATATCTGATGAGCGATTCAATTCTCCATGAGTGTGGCATAGCGCTGGTCAGGCTGCGCAAGCCCCTTTCTTATTACATAGAGAAATACGGTCCGACCTATGGGATGAACAAAATGTACATCCTGATGGAAAAACAGCACAATCGTGG